>CAZILR010000004.1:0-27335 GCA_964539995.1 uncultured Planctomyces sp. | reverse complement strand
CGTTCTTGGCCGGTCTCGCCGCCTTTTGGTTGGGAGCGTCCACTGTCCAAGCCGAGCAGTTTGTGCTGTTCGATGCCACGTTCAAGTTCACCAAGAAAGACGCGGACAACTCCAAGCCAAGTCCCTCGCACTATTACGTCCGCGACAAGCTGATGAATGCAGAGCGTCCCAAGGACTGGACAAGCCCCGTCGATTACCGCAACGGAACGGCACACGTTCGCCTGGAAGTGCAGGAGAAGCCACCGGGCGGCGAAGCCACCACATGGTCGGTGTGCTACATCCCCAACAAGGGCCAGAAGAATGGGTATGGCTGCTTCAACACTCCGGTCTACAAAGAAGCCGGCGTCTTTGAGCAGGACATCCCCATGACGAAATTCTGGCAAAACGATTCGATCGTTTGGGATCAGGGGGTCAAGGAAATGCACTTGGTCATCAAGGACAACAGCGGCGGAAGCGGCCACGCTCATAAGCGACAGGATCACGAAAAGTTCTTTCCCACCAAGGTCCGCATGACCGTGATCCAGGTCTCGGCGGGTTCAAAATACGATCCCAAGCTGGTGCCCGATCTTCCACCGGCCAAGGGCGAGAGTGTTCCACCTGCGAAAAGCGAGAAGCCAAGCCAGCCCGCCGCGAAATCCGAAAAGTGAGCGTGCTCGGTTTGTGGCACAGAGAGGCAAGCGAGCCGATGGGCGTTAGCCCTCGGATGATTCTTGAACAGTCGGGAGCTTACGCTTCGCGGCTTGCTGTGCAGATCCCTTTGAAGATCACTTCGAGATTCTGACGTCACGCACGCCATTGAAGTCGGGGCCGCCGGCACCGACGTAGCCGTTGCTGACGCCGTTCGGATCGCTGCTGACCCAGAAGGAATACAGCGAGCCGTTCGCGACATGAAATCGAAACTGCACACGCTTGCCGGCATAAGCAGCGAGTCCAGGCAGATCAACGCGCTGCTTGGTGTGGTCGCCGGAAACTGATTCTGAGGTGGCGACAACCTTGCCGGCTTCGTCGATGACTTCGACTTTCAATTCGCCGCTCAAGTTCACGAAGAAGTGCTTGCCTTTGAACTTCATGTGGCGAGTGGTCAGCACTCCGGGGCCGTCCATCGACGCGAAGCCGTCACGACGCAACGTGGCCAGGCCGATGCTGCCGCCGGTGTACATGCCGCGATGGCCGCTGGGGGCGATGCCGCTCGTGCCCATGTACGGAAAGACGAGTTGATCGTCGAGCACGACGAAGACGCCGGCAGTGCCGTGCAGGTAAGCGCGGTCCCACGAGCCTTCCGTGCGCGAGCCGGTGATGAAACCGCGCCGGTCGGGGCGGTCCCAATGAAAACCGTCGCGGCTGAAGCCGAGTTCCAGATCGAGCAGCTTCGGGAATTTGCCTTGGTCGCAGATCTCGTTCTTCGGGCCGCGGTGGATGTAGTGCATGCCGACCATCAGGCTCTCGTAGGCGACCGCGTTGAGACTGTAGAGCTGCGGCGTGTCCCCCGCGCCGGGGTAGCGGCCTTGAGGTTCGGGCGCGTCGAGCCGATCGGCGTTCGTCCAATACACGGCCTTGCCCCAGTCGGCTCCTTTCAGGAACTCGTCGCTTTCGAGGTAGTAGCGGCTGCGGCCGCGCGACGTTCCCTTCTTGATGCTGAAGCACCATTTCTGGCGGAACGGGTTGAAGAAGAACGAGCAGTAATCATCGGCGGCGATGCTCGTGGTCACGGCGTCCGACCAGGTCTTCCCATCGGAGACGTGCAGCGAGTGCATGAATCCCATCGGCCGCTGTTCCTTCGGAACGTGCAGCCAGCAGGTCATGAACTTGATCCGCTCTGCGGGATTCGTCGCGTTCAGATCAAGCCACACGCAGTTGTCCGAACCGCCGGTCGTGAGCTTCGGTCCGGTCCAGCGCAGTCCCTCGGAGAGCAATGGCCCGTGCCGCGTCCAGGTCTTCATGTCGGTACTCGTGGCGAGCGACAACGGCCCACGCCATCCGGCGACGTAGAACATTTTGAAGTGCTTCTCCGCCGGGTCGTAGAAGACGCCCCCTTGGCCGGTGAAGGTCGTCGCTTCCTCGCCCCGTTCGCCTTGCGTGGACGGGCCAAGTTCACGGTCAGTCTCGGCTTTGAAGACGGGATTGCCCTCGAACTTCTTCGCTTGGTGGAACGTGCGTTTCAGCGTGGTGCTCTCGATAAGAAAATCGTCCACGAAGAGTTGGCGGCCCACGTCGATGAGGATCGACCTCGGCTTCTTCTGCAAATACGGGACGAGCATCGGCTCGGCCGATTTCGGATCGCGGAACGGCGGCGGCCACGGGAGCGAAAGTTCGACGCCGTTGTAGAGCACTTCCGGCTTCGTGCCAGTCGCCTTGTTCGCAAGCATCCGCAGCTTCGCATCGTCGGAGACAATTTTCGTTGCGAGCACATCGGCTTCGCGGAACTTCGCCAGCAGGATCTCCGCGTCGGTATGCCGATTCCAGTCGTAAAGAATGTGGATCAGCCCATCGGGCGACTCGAAGCCGTCGGGATACGACACCGAACTGCGCTCATCGAGCAGCAGCCCACCCTTCCACGTCTGTCCGTCATCGTCCGAAAGCCACGCGGACATGTGCGAGCGTTTTTGCAGACGCTCGGCGGGCGAGCCGTTCTTCACCAACAGAATGCGGCCCGACTTGAGCTGCCGCAGAAAGAACCTCGCGTTCACATTCTGCACCGTCGCGGCCTGACGCGGAGTGCTCCATGTCGCGCCGCCATCGCTGGAGAAACTTTCGTAAGGCTGCCCATTCGTCCGCGCGAGCATCCACAGCCGCCCGTCACGCAACTCGACCATCATGTGCTCGTCGAAGTTCCAATCCGGGAACTGCAACGAGCCGCGCTCCTTCCACGAATGGCCTTCGTCGATCGAGACAAACACGCGAGCCGTCTTCTTGTGCCAATCAGAGACCGGCAGGAGCCACTCGCCGTTCTTCAGTATCGTCGTCTTATTCAGTGTGCAGCCTTCCGCGAAGAACACCGGCTCAGACCACGTCGGCTCGGCCGCGTCGGGGTTATCGCAGCGGATGAACCAATTCGTGATGCGCCCTTCGCGATCGCCGAGCTGTTGGTCGAAGAACAACCACAGCCTCCCGCGCGGATCAGTCCACAGATTGCCGACCAACGCTCCGCTCAGCCGCTGCTCCTTCGCGAGCAGCGGGCCAACCGCAAGGCGCGGCTTCGACCACGACGCGCCGCCGTCGTCGCTCGTGGCGAGCAGAAAGTAGCCGTCCTTCTTGTCACCCGTGCCCGTCCAGCAACCCCAGATGCGTCCCTTCGGCGTGCGATCCATGCCAATGATCATCGCCCCCGGCCGAGCGGCGTCCTGAAACGCCTCACCGGGATTTCTCAGCACCACCGGCAAGTCCGGTTTGACCTCCTGCGCTGCAACGGGTGCGATCAGAAAACAGAGGATGAGTGCGAGGGCGTGTTTCATAAATGGTATTGTTCTGCTGCGAGCCGAGTTGGTCATCTTCGTGAACCGCGACACGCGGTTGTTGAAGTTGGCGGCCATGACGACGATCTTTCTGACAACGGTGAATTCTCTTCCCAGAAAAGGCAACTCCATGAGTGGTTCTCGTTTTCGTTACTTTGTCGTCGATGCGTTTACGAACCGTCCCTTTCAGGGGAACCCGGCCGCGGTCGTTCCGCTCGATCATTGGAAAGAGGACGCTTGGCTGCAAAACGTGGCGATGGAGATGAACCTCTCTGAAACGGCTTTCTTGGTTCCCAATGCCCAAGGATTCGATCTGCGGTGGTTCACTCCCACCACGGAAGTCGATCTCTGTGGCCACGCCACCATCGCTTCGTCCGTCGTGTTGGTTCATCTAGGAAAATTGGCGGACGGCTCCGAGGTCTTCTTCTCGACTCGCAGCGGCATTCTGGGGGCCAGACGAAAAGGCTCACAAATCCAGCTCGACTTTCCGGCCCTCCCCGCGAAGCCGTGTGAGCCACCGGCTGGAATTCTGGAATCTCTCAACGTGCATCCTCGATTCGTGGGACGATCCACGTTTGATGTTTTGGTGGAGGTCGAGTCGGAACATGTCGTGCGCAGCGTCACTCCCGATTTCCAGCAGTTGGGCAAGGTCAATTGCCGAGGCTTGATCGTCACCGCTCGAAGTGACGATCCGCGATTTGATTTTGTGTCGCGATTCTTTGCTCCGGCGGTGGGGGTAGATGAAGACCCTGTCTGCGGATCAGCTCACTGCTGCCTAGCTCCGTATTGGAGCCAGCGATTGGGCAAGACCGCGATGATTGGCCATCAAGTATCGGCTAGGAGCGGTGTCGTCTTCGTGGAGATGCGCGGTGAGCGAGTGATGCTCGGCGGTGAGGGAGTCATCTTTGCTTCCGGAGAATTCACCGAATCTTCATCGTGATGACGCAGCCTCAGCAGCCGGGCCATCCACGGAATTCGCCGCGATGTTTCCGAGTGTCATGTGAATTTGCTGTTCGACCATGACGCGGTACTTGCCCCCTTGAGCCATGAGTTCGGCGTGCGTGCCGGTTTGGCTGACGCGGCCATTTTCAATGACGACAATCAAATCGGCTCCGGCGATCGTGCTGAGTCGATGGGCGATCACGAAGCTGGTGCGGCCGCACATGAGTTGGCTGAGGCTTTGCTGGATGAGACGCTCGCTGTCGGTGTCGAGATTGCTGGTTGCTTCATCCAGGATCAGCAGCTTGGGATCGGCCAGGATCGCGCGGGCGATCGCCAATCGCTGCCGTTGACCGCCGCTCAATCGCACACCGCGTTCGCCGATGACCGTGGCCATGCCGTCGGTCATGCGGTCGATGAATTCGGAGGCGTTCGCGGCATCGGCCGCCGCGCGAATTTCGGACTCCGTGGCTTCACGCCGAGCGTAGGCGATGTTTTCGGCAATCGTGCCGTCGAACAAGAACACGTCTTGCTCCACAACACCCAACAAGGCGCGGAACGATTCGACGTCATAGTCGCGCAGATCGCGACCATCCAAGGTGACGCGGCCGGAGCACGGGTCATAAAACCGAGCGACCAGATTGCTGAGCGTTGTCTTTCCCGCACCGCTCGGCCCGACAAGTGCCACAGTCTGTCCGGCCGCGACGGAAAGGTTGATGTCGTTCACGGCCGGCTTGTCCGTGCCGGGATAGGTGAACGTGACCTGCTCGAAGGTGATGTTTCCGGCCACTGACGAACGCTCTGCCTTCAGCGAGTTGGGGTTCGACGGCATCTCACGCGGTTCGGCGAGCAAATCGAGCACGCGATCGAGACCGCTGAGGCTGTTCTGGAATTGGGTCGCACTCTGCGCCAGCGTCGCGAGAGGCTCCAGCAGCATCAGCAGGTACACGAGAAACATCATCAGATCTCCGACGGTCATGTGACCGTCGAGCACTCGCAGTCCACCGTAAAACAGCAGCCCGGCGGACGCGATCGGAATCAACGCTTCCCAAACTATCTCGACGATTCGCATCCACCACCAGGCGAACAGTTCCTGCCGCGCCATCATATTGTTCTCGGTCGTGAAACGAGCCGCCTCACGCTTCTGCCGGCTGAAGGCACGGACGATGCGCATTCCGGCGAATGTTTCGGTCGCGCTCGCGTCGATCAGTTCCCGTTGCTTCCGAATCACACGGAACTGCGGCCGAATTCCGTTGATCCAGGCGCGATGCGTGACGAACACCGTGGGCAACAAGACCAACGCTCCCAGCAGCAGAGTCCAATCGACCCACGCCAAGATTGCGAGGCTGCCGAGCAACTGGATCACGGCTCGCCACGGATTGAACAACATCCCGAAGACCAACTCGCCGACGCTGCCGCCGTCTTCGCGCAGAATCGAGGCGACGCCTCCCGACCGAAGCTGCTGCACGCGATGCAGCGGCAAGCGCACGGCGTGCTCGAACACGCGGCGGCGCAGATTCAGTTGAATCTGTTTGGTGATCCTGGTCGCGTACCAGCGTCCCCAAACATGAATCACGATCTTCACCAGCGAGACGATCGAGACAGCCAACACGGTCATCAACAGCAGTTGCTTCGGGGCGGCGAGCGACGGAAATCGTGTCAGCCAAGAGTCGGGTAACGACTTGCCGCTGAGTCCGTAGTCGATGATGAACTTGGTCCCGGCTGGCGGCAGTAGGCCAATCAACGTCGAAGTCGTCACCGACACCAGAATCCAAAACACCTGCCCGCGAAATGGCCCCAGCAATTGCAAGAATCGCCAAGCGAGTTGGCTTGCCGATCGCACGCGGTCTTTCGAACGACGCACGTCACCCGACGAGTGCATCCCACCCGATGGCAACTCTTTCTGCCGCACCTGTCGCCGATACCGTTCAAACCGCGAACGGCTCCCGCTGGACGAGCGATCGTGATCGGCGGGCAAGTTGGCGGGAGATACGGGCATTGTTGCTGACGATTCGCGGGGGATCACTTCGGCTCATTGCACCTCAAGCAACTCCACCAGAAAGTGCAGTGTCGCTTTCGGAGGAATTACCGGTGGTGCTCCGCGGTTGCCGTAGCCGAGGTCCGACGGGATCAGCAACTCGATCATGCCACCGGCACCGACAAGCTGCATCCCCTCCGTCCAACCTGGGATGACCTGATTCAGACCAAAGGAAATGTCTTCGTCGCGCTGGTACGAACTATCAAAGACCTTCCCGTTGTCGAGCCAACCGTGATAGTGGACCCTGACCGTGTTGGTCGCCTTGGGAGCGGCCCCCGCGCCTTGGCGAAGGAGGCGGTATTTCAGACCGGACTTCGTCTCCGTGAAGTTCTTCGCGGCGTCTTGGTCAATTCGTCCCGCCCCTTTGGGAAGGCCGGGAAACGGAACGTCTTTGGATTCGGAAGTCATCAAGATGGACTCCATAAAAGAGGAGGAAATCGGACTGACGGTTCGCGGTGGGCGCTTCAGAAACAAGCGAACCTCAACTGGCTCGCAATCGCCGCGCGGAGATTGTAGTCAACTTCCAACGAACCGACGAACTGACTGGCAATTCACGCCTCGGACTGATGAGTGAGTCCGCGCCGAGCGGCCGGGGTGGTCATCCTGCCACAAGAGCGTGAAGGTTAGGTGGTCACAACCAGGCTCGCGGCCAAGGCGGATTCGGCATCAGGCCCTCGCAGAACGTGATCCGCGCGGCTTGGAATGTACACGGCCAGTGGTTCGAATCCCGATCGGGCCAGCGACAGACGCAGTAAATCCTCGGCGGCGAGAGTCAGCCGGCCGGCTCGTCGCGTTAACGGGAACTGCATCCCGCCGATCCCTTGGTACGAGCGATACACGACTTCGGTACAGACGAGCCGGTCAGAGCGGGTGAAGTCGAAATCGAAGTCATACGCCTTGCCTTCGTGCAACATGCCTCGACCAATCGCCTGTGCGATGTCGTCGAGTGAGAGCGTCGGACGCACGACGGCGATGGCATCCGCCCGGAATGGATTGCCGAGCGATCGCAGCCATACGCCGTCACGCATCGCCTCCAGAACGCGACGCGGTTCGTGCGGATCGAGTTCAAGCAGTCGCCGCCAACGAGGCTTCAGTTCATGATGCTCTCGCAGGCCCATTCGCTCCAGTTCCGAAGAGTCGCCGAGATACAACGCCGCGTGCGGCCAGTACCCGGGTAGAAAATAGTTCGTCAGCGCGAATTCTTTCCGGTTGACGATGACGTCGCCCGGTTGCAGCAGCGTTCGCAGTTCCTCGGCGATTGACGCTGGCAGTGCCGGCTGGTGCCCTAATCGCGTGAACCGATCGGTGACCATGAGGCAGGCGACTTTTTGCAGGCCATACAACGCGCGGTCGATCAAGTTGCGTCGCACCGCATTCGAGAGTTGCCGAGTGCGTGCCCGAATTCTGGCCTTCGCGACTTCGTAAACCGAAACTTGCAGACGCGGCCCCAGTCGGTCCAAGACTTCGACAAGCGGTGCCAGGAACGGATCAGCCGCCATCGACCTCAACTCGTCCGCGTGCTCCTCGTGGTAGCGCACCGCGTGGTAGAGATGCCAGACATGCACCGGGCTAGTCAGAGATCGCTGCACCGTATCGTACGATTCGGGCGGGATACCGAAATGCGGTTCCGGTTCGTTGAGCTTTGCTCGGATCGCTGGCTGGTTGTGGTAGTTTTCTCGCAGAAACCGAGCCGCATCGACCAGCAGCAGCGCGGCCGCGTAGCCGATCAGGAAGCGAGTCGGCCGCAGCGACGGCGGCACGACCTCCGCATCGCGATAGCTCAGGACGACCTCGAACAACGCCGTCCGGGCCATCCAGTACGAAATCAATAACTGCCGAGCGGCCTCATCTTCGCTGGGTGAAAAGAACCCACGCTTGCGCACGTCGAACTGTTCTCGCAAACTCGCTGCGGTTTGCTTCAACTCTTCAAAATAGACAGCCAGATGCGAGACTGTCCGAGCATGAGCCTGCAGAGCGTCCGGCAGCATAAACATCACTCCGAGTCGCCATTGAGAGGCGGCATCGTAGTCATTGACTAGGCTTGCCAACACCTCGCCATCTCGGCGGCACGAGCAGCCACGATAGTGCGACGGCTGCTCCGAACGAGCAGTAGCAGAGCGTGAAGACCCACGGCTCTGCATCGAAGAACATCAAGTCGTGAACCCACGCCGCGATGAAGTCGCCGCGATAGCTGGTCTGTCCCGCGAGGTCTCGCAGATGTTGCTCCCACACCGTCAGTGGGCAGGTGATGCCACACAGGCTCTCGGCCACGACCAACCCGATGGCCGCCAGATGGATCGCTCGAAAGCGCATGCCCCGCACCCATTCCCACCGCCGTGCGCCACCCATCAGCGTCAGCAGCAACCCGAATACCACAAACACCACGAAGGCGAAGTGAACGACGACGATCAGATCAGCGGCCAGTCGGTAAAGTGTGGTCATGTGATCCAAGAGACGGCGACGGTCGTCGTTATTCCAGGTGAAGGGCGACAGTACGAATTTCAGGATTTGCCGATGAAGACGTGGTCACAGATCAGACCTTTCCGTGAGGTCTGTCTTTTGCACCTACGCAGGTCGAAAAGCTGAAACGTGCCTTGCCGAAAGGGATTCGAGAACCGCGGCCAGGGGGTCCATGAGTCTTCACTTCACCGATATCCGGCGATAAAAGCAGAACTCCAAGAGATGGCTGGGAAGCACACGGTGGTGCTTTCAAAGCCGGACGTACGAAGAACTCATTAAGCAAGTTGAGCTGATGGACTTCAGTACTACACCGAGTTTGGTTCTGCCACCATTGCGCAGCAGCCACTCAACGAGCTTTCCAGAGTTGCTCGATCAGTTGGGCCTCTCGGTTTTCGTGACGACCTATCAGGCTGGCAAACTTGTCGTGCTGCGTGCAGAGGGTGAGTCGCTGAATACTCACTTTCGAGGCTTCTCCAGTCCGATGGGCCTGGCGATCGACGATCATCGACTGGCGATTGGCACTCCCGGCCATGTGTGGTTGTTTCGAAACGTCCCGGCGGTTGGTCGTCGATTAGAGCCTGTCGGACGATTGGATGCGTGCTTTCTGCCACGCTCGTCCCATTGCACCGGGAACATTCTGGTTCATGAGATGGCTTGGTCCGGAGACGAGTTGTGGGTCGTCAACACGCGATTCTCGTGTCTCTGCACGCTGGATCGCGCTCACAGTTTTGTTCCGCGTTGGAAGCCGCCGTTCGTCTCAGAACTCGCTCCGGAAGATCGCTGCCACTTGAACGGGGTTGGGCTGGTGGATGGGCAGCCTCGTTTTGTGACGGCTTTGGGCCGCACGGACTCTCCTGTCGGTTGGCGTGTGGAGAAGGCTCACGGCGGGGTCGTGATGGACGTGCAGAGCAACGAGATCGTGACCGCCGGTCTGTCGATGCCGCATTCTCCGCGCTGGCACAACGGGCAGCTTTGGCTCTTGGAATCAGGTGCCGGACGAGTCGGAATCATCGACCCTCGCACCGGCCGTTTTGAGACCGTGGCAGAGTTGCCGGGTTTCACGCGCGGGCTGGATTTCTGCGGCGATTACGCATTTATCGGGCTTTCGCAAGTTCGCGAAACAGCGGTCTTCAGCGGCATCGACATCACGAATCGGCTTTCGGAACGCTCGTGCGGAGTCTGGGTCTTGAACGTGACGACCGGTCAGACCGTCGCGTTTGTGAAGTTTGAAGACGCCGTCCAAGAGATTTTCGCGGTGCAAGTGCTCTCAGGGGTCCGGTATCCTGATGTCATCAATGATGACGATACGGCGATCTCGGATTCTTTTGTGCTGCCAGACGACGCCCTGATGGATGTACCTGCGGCGTTGCGACATCTCGTTCGCTGAGAAAGGGACCAATCATGCTCCTGCTCAATTGGTTGACTTCGTGGCGTGCTCGTTCGCAATCGCAGCGGAGACGCTTGCTCGGATCGCACTCCCCCGCGCGTCTGCGGTATGCGCGACGAGAACGACAGGTTGAGTCACTCGAAAGTCGCTGGCTGCTCTCGACGATCACAGTGACCACCGCCAACGACAGCGTGGCCAGCGATGGCCTTGTTTCGCTGCGTGAAGCGATTCAAGCCGCGAACAGCGACACCAGCGTTGATGGCTCTGCCACAGGCAGCGGCGCGGACACGATTGTCTTCGATCCGAGCTTGGCGGCATCCGGTTCAGTCACGATTAACCTGAGTTTGTTCGATACCGGTTTGGACAACACCGAATTCGGACCAACGGCGTTCATCATCACGAGCGACATCACGATCCAAGGCGCGACCGGCGACAATGGCATCGCGATCGCGCGCGACAACGGGGCGTCGAACTTCCGACTGTTTCAAGTGAAGTCCGGAGCGACGCTGACGCTCAATGATCTGACGCTAGCAAACGGCCGGGCCGTCGGTGGGAACGGCGGCAGCGTTGGAGCCGCTGGTGGTGGAGCCGCTGGACTCGGTGGAGCCATCTTGAACGCGGGCACCCTGACTCTCAATCGCAGCACGATCAGTGGAAACACGGCACTCGGCGGAAACGGTGGAAATGGGAACGCCAATTCATCGGGTGGCGATGGCGGCGGCGGACTCGGTCAGAGCGGCATTTCGGCTCCGAACGCGGTCGGTGGTACTGGCGGCGGGCCGAACGGTGGGGCCGGTGGTGCTTATCCCGGTGGTTCGGGGGCACCGGGAGGGGTTGGTGGAGGAGGTGGTGGCGGCGCATTCAGTCGTCCCGCTGGTGCGGGTGGATTCGGTGGCGGCGGCGGCGGCGGGGGACGATTCCAACCGGGTGCGGCTGGCGGTTTCGGCGGTGGTGGTGGCGGCGGCCATACTTACTCCGCAGGAGGCGGCGGGGGTTTTGGCGGTGGAAGTGGTGGTACGGGTGGCACAGGCTTTCGAGGCGGCGGGGGCGGGGGCGGCGCGGGACTTGGAGCAGGCATCTTCAACGATGGCGGGACGATCCTCATCAACAACTCGACGATCACCGGTAACATGGCGCAGGGTGGGACTGGCGGAGCCGGTTTTTACAACGCGACTGCTGGCACTGTCGGCAGTGGCCTTGGGGGAGGCCTCTTCAATCGCAACGGGACGGTCACCATCACCAACGCGACGATCGCCGGCAACACCGCGAACGATGGCGGTGGCATCTACAACTTGGGTGATGCGGCGACCGCCACGCTGTCGCTCACGAACACGATCGTGGCCAACTCGACGGCAACGACGGATTTGTTCGACAACTCCATCGCGTCTGGCTCAACGTCGCTCAGTGGCGGTAATAATCTGGTCGAGACCAATACGAATGCCGCCGGAGTGGGGATTGCGATCACGGACGATCCGCAACTTGGGTTGTTGGGTAACTACGGCGGGCCGACGGCGACCTGTGCGTTGCTGGCCGGTAGTCCCGCGATCAACGCGGGCAGCAGCGCAGCGGCGGTCGGAAGCGTCGATCAGCGTGGCGGCGGATTTCCTCGCATCGTTGGCGCGGCGGTCGATCTCGGCGCATTCGAGTTCGGCACCGATGAGACACTGCGGCTCATAGTCACGACCGCCAATGACGAACTCGACGCCGTCTTCAATCCAGCGGATCTCAGCTTGCGCGAAGCCATCGCGCTGGCCGAACTCAATCCCGGAAGTGATGTCATCACGATTGCGTCCAGCTTGACGGCATCGGGGCCGGCGACGCTCTCTCTGAACCTCGTGGGCGATTCTTCGTTTGGTCCGAGTGGATTGCTCGTGAACAGCGATATCGAAATTGACGGGGCAACTAACTCCAACGGAATCACGATCGCGCGCAGTAACTCCGTGTCGAATCTGCGATTGTTCGCGATTGGCAGTTCGGGACATCTGACGTTGAAGAACTTGACTCTGAGCAACGGCCAAGTCAAAGGAGGTAACGGCGGTTTCACGGGCGGCGGTGGCGGAGCAGGCTTGGGCGGCGCGATCTTCAATCAAGGCGAACTCACGCTCCAAAACAGTACGCTCAGCGGCAACACCGCGATGGGAGGCAGCGGGTCGGCCGGTAGCACTGGTGACGGCCAAGCGTTTCGGTTCAGCGGTGGCGGCGGAGGAGGATTGACGACCAATGGAGGGAACGGTGGAACCTTTGGTGGAGGTCCTGGTGCTGGTGGAACGCCCGGTGGCGGGGCCGGCGGACAGTATTCCAACGCAGGAGGCAACCCTACCAACGGAGTGGCGGGCGGCTTCGGTGGCGGCGGCGGCGGCGGCGGAAACACTCAAGGAGCGGCGAGCATTCCAGGAGTCGGAGGAAACGGTGGATTTGGCGGCGGCGGCGGCGGCGGCGGGATTAACACTCAATCCATCTCGGGGGCGGGGGGGATTGGAGGATTCGGTGGCGGCTCAGGTGGAATCGGAGGCCCGACTCGGAATGCCGGCGGCGGCGGCGGCGGTGCGGGACTCGGCGGAGCCATCTTCAATCACGGTGGAACAATCACGATCACGAACAGCACGTTGTCTTCCAACTCGGCTCAAGGAGGCACCCCAGGCGCGTTTGCAGGCTTCAGCGGAGTCGCTGGTTCGGGCCGGGGCGGGGGACTGTTCAACCTCAACGGTTCGGTGACGATCACCAACAGCACGATCGCCAGCAACACTTCGACGACGGGCGGCGGGGTCTACAATTTGGCGCACGAAGCGGTTTCGGGCATCACGGCCAACGCCGCGACCCTCGTGTTGCAGAACACGATCGTTGCAGATTCCGTGGCAACGAACGATGTGGTCAACGAACAACGCGCGGGAGCGCCATCGGCAACCGTGACTGCAACCGTGTCAAATATCGTCGAGACGGCCATCGTCAACACCAACGGCACTGTGAACAGTTCTGGCGTGCTGTCGGTCGATCCCAGTCTGGTCGCCTTGGCCAACAACGGCGGACCAACGCAAACGCACGCTCTGTCCTCGGTCAGTGCGGCAATCAACAGGGGCAACAACGATTTTGTCAGCGGGACGACCGATCAGCGCGGCAGCGGGTTCGCGCGCATCCTGGGAGTCGCGGTTGATCTCGGCGCTTTTGAGGCGGAGTCGCAGACTCTTGTGGTCACGACGATCAACGACGAATTAGACGCGGTGGCCAACCCGTCGGACTTGAGTCTTCGCGAAGCTCTGGCGATTGCCAACGCGCGGCCTGGCAACGATGGGATCACGTTCGATCCGAGTTTAACCCAGTCCGGCCCAGCCACCATCACGTTGACGCTTGGAGAGTTGGCCATCACTGACAGCGTCGTCATCCTGGGATCGGGTGCGGAGAACCTGACGATCGACGCCAACCACCTCTCGCGGATTTTCACGATCGACGACCACACGAGCGGGAATATCTCCGCAGAGCTGGTCGCTATGACGCTGACCGGCGGACATACGGTCGACAGCTTCTGGGGCGGTGCCGTTTATTCGCTTGAGAGCCTGACCGTCCGCGATTGCACGATTACGGGAAACTCGGCCACGGACAGCGGTGGCGGCATTCATTGGCGAAGCTCTGGCACGATCGCGATCCTGAACAGCACGCTGACAGGAAACTCGGCATACAATTATGGCGGTGCCATCTTTTTACGCGACTATGGCGCGGCGACCATTCAGAACTGCACGATCTCCGGAAACTCCGCCAGCAGGGGTGGCGGCATCTACACGGTCAGCTACGGGACTTTGACGATCCAGAATAGCACCGTCTCGGGAAACTCGTCCAACGGAGCCAGCGGCTCTGGCAGTGGCGGCGGTGCCGGCGGCATCTTTGTCCGCAACTACGGCACAACGACGATCCAGAACAGCACCATCTCGGATAATTCGGCCAGCGAAGCCGGTGGTGCTGGTGGCATCTTTGTCCGCAACTACGGCACGGCGACGATTCTGAACTGCACCATTTCGGGGAACTCGACCAGCGGTACCGGCGACTACGGCAGTGGTGGCGGTGTGTTTTCCCGCTCGAGCGGCGGTGGCACGACGACGATCCAAAACAGCACCATCTCGGGAAACTCGGCGTCTAACAAAGGCGGTGGCTTCTATTCACAGACCCAAAACGCTGGTGTAACGACTCTGGTCAGTACCATCGTGGCGGGAAACACGGCGACTTCGTCAGCGCCCGACTTTTCTTCCACCGGCGTCGGCACCGTAACTGTGACGTCCAGCCTGATCGGCGATAACACAGGCTCTGGGCTGGCCGAGGCACAGCCTCCCACGCCGGACGGAAACGGCAATCTGGTGGGAAAACCCGTTGCGGCGGGCGGGGCCGGCATCATCGACCCGCTGCTCGGCTCGCTGGCCGATAACGGCGGCCCCACGCAAACAAGGGCACTCTTGATCGGCAGCCCGGCTCTCAACCGGGGCGCAAATCCGGCCGGATTGACCAATGACCAGCGCGGTGCGCCATTCGTGCGAATCACTGGATCGGCCATCGATATCGGTGCCTACGAGTTTCTGGATCTGACGGTCACGACCACGAACGACGAACTCGACGCGGTCTTCGATCCGCAAGACCTCAGCCTGCGCGAAGCGATTGTGTTGGCGAACGCAATTCCCGGAGCGGACACGATCACGCTGCCAGCAGGCACATACACGCTGACGATCACCGGTCAGGATGAAGACGCCAGCGCGACCGGAGACTTGGACATCACCGAGAGCCTGACCATCCTCGGTGCCGGCATGAACAGCACGATCATTCAGGCGGGAACGAGTACGGCGACGGGAATTGATCGTGTGATGCAGGCCACCCACGCATCCGTGCAATTGCAGTTGTCCGATTTGACATTGCGACACGGGAACGCTGGTGGCGATCCATTTTCGTTCGTCGATGACGGCGGAGGGTTGCTGGTGCGAGGTGGCACGAACGTCTTGACGCGCGTCTCGGTGAGCAACAACTCGGCGGCACGCAGCGGTGGTATTGATGCCGGATCGTCCGGCACCGGCGGGACGTTCTTCCTCAACGACAGCAAAGTGGAAAACAATTCCGCTACCCACCGAGGCGGTGGTATGCATGTCACCGGAAACATGCAGCTCTTCGCAACAAATAGCTCTTTCAGCAACAACTCGACCCTGGAGCACGCCGGTGGATTGGGCGTTCACTTTGGGGGGACCGCAGCCACTTTGGTCAACACGACCATCAGCGGCAATACGGCCGTTGGAGCTGGCGCTGGCACTCTGAGCTTTGGCACCCTCACGATCATTAACAGCACAATCAGTGACAATTCCGCTGGGAATAATGCCGGAGGTATCTCTAGTAACGGTACCCTGCGCGTGATCAACAGCACCATCATTGACAATTCGTCCGGGCAGGATGGCGGCGGGATTGTCAGCAGTGGCACCTACTCGATCATCAACAGCACGATCAGTGGAAACACCACCAAGCGACTTGGTGGCGGCGTCGTCATGTATGGAAATGGGACGATTAGCAACTCCACCATCGTTGGAAATATTGCCGACAATGATGGCCTGGATGACGGTGCCGGAGCAGGTCCGGGCGATGGAGGCGGCGTCATCGCGTTTGACAGCACACCCAAGACATTGAACAACACGATCGTCGCCGGGAACTTCAAGAATGGCACGCCCAACGATCTGGGCATACTCATCAATCAGACCTTCAACTTCGGTGCCGCGTTCAACAATCTGATCGGCGATGCCGGTTCCTCGGCAGGGCTGACCCACGGAGTCAACGGCAACATCGTCGGGAACGCTGGCAGCGGGATATTGGCTCTCGACACGGTGATCAACACGACGCTGGCCAACAACGGCGGGCCGACGAGGACTTACTTCCTGGCATCGGGTAGCCCGGCTTTTAACGCGGGCAGTACCGCCAACATCGCTGCCGACATCGCGGATCTGGACCACGACCTCAACACGTCGGAAGCCACTCCATTCGATCAGCGTGGCTTGTCGCGTGTGTCCGGCTCGGCCGTGGACATCGGAGCGGTTGAAGTCCAGGTGTCATTGGTCAACCAAGCACCGAGCTTTACCAAGGGAGCGAACCAGTCGGCCACCGAAGATGCCGGCGCTCAGACGGCTACCAACTGGGCCACGAACATCTCGGCCGGTGTGGCGGAAGAGGCGGTGCAAGTCCTGAACTTCATCGTCAGCAATAACAACAATTCGCTGTTCTCCGTGCAGCCGAGCATCTCTGCAAACGGCACTCTGACTTTTACGCCGGCCTCGAACGCGAACGGCTCGGCGACCGTCACCGTTCAAATCCACGACAACGGCGGGACGGACAACGACGGGACGGACACCAGTGCCGAGCAGACATTCACGATCACCGTTACCGAGGTCAACGACGCTCCGGATGGCTCCAACGATTCGCTGCCAAGCGTGGCGGAGGACAGCGGGGTACGAGTCATCTCGTTTGCATCGTTGTTGGGCAACGATTCCAAAGGGCCAACGAACGAGGATGGCCAGACGCTGACGATTACCGCAGTCAGCAGTCCGATCGGTGGAACCGTCGCGATCAACGGCTCGAATGTGGAGTTCACGCCAACCCAACACTTCAACGGTGTCGCCAGCTTCACCTACACGCTACGGGACGACGGCACGACGAACGGAGTTGATGCCTTCCTGACGAGCACGGCCGACGTGTCGTTCACGATCACCGAAGTCAACGACGCTCCGACAGGGATGAACGATTCGCTGGAAGCGGTCGCGGAGGACAGCGGCCTGCGCGTGATTTCGTTCGCCTCGCTGCTGGGCAACGACACGAAAGGTCCGGCGAACGAGGGCGGTCAAGTGCTGACGATCACGGCGGTCAGCAACCCGATCGGTGGAACTGTTGCGATCAACGGCTCAAACATCGAGTTCACTCCGACGACCCACTTCAACGGCGAGGTCAGCTTCACCTACACGCTGCGAGACAATGGCACGACCAACACGATCGACGACTTTCTCACCAGCACGGCGACCGTGAGCTTCATGGTGACGGAAGTGAACGACGCGCCGACGGGGATGGACGATTCGCTGGAGACTGTTGCGGAGGACAGCGGGTTGCGAGTGATCTCGTTCGCGTCGCTGTTGGGGAACGACTCGAAAGGCCCGGCGAACGAGAATGGTCAGTCGCTGACGATTACGGCAGTCAGCAGTCCGATCGGTGGAACCGTCGCGATCAACGGCTCAAACATCGAGTTCACTCCGACGGCCCACTTCAACGGCTCGGCCAGCTTCAGCTACACGCTGCGAGACAACGGCACGACCAACAGTCTCGGCGACTTTCTCACCAGCACGGCGACCGCGAGCTTCACAATTACCGAGGTGAACGACGCTCCAACGGGTGCGGACGATTCATTGACGACGGTCGCGGAAGACAGCGGGTTGCGCGTGATCTCTTTCGTCTCACTGCTGGGGAACGACACGAAAGGCCCGGCCAACGAGAGCGGTCAAACGCTGACGATCACGGCCGTCAGCAACGCGATCGGTGGAATCGTCGCGATCAACGGATCAAACATCGAGTTCACTCCGGCGGCTCACTTCAACGGTTCGGCCAGCTTTACCTACACGCTGCGAGATAACGGCACGACAAACACGATCGACGACTTTTTGTCGAGCACAGCCAACGTGTCGTTCACGATCACCGAAGTCAACGACGCTCCGACGGGAATGGCCGACAGTTTGGAGAGCGTCGCGGAGGACAGTGGCGTGCGCGTGATTTCGTTCGCCTCGCTGCTGGGCAACGATACGAAAGGCCCGGCGAACGAGAGCAGTCAAGCGCTGACGATCACGGCGGTCAGCAGTCCGATCGGCGGAACCATCGCGATCAATGGCTCAAACGTCGAGTTCACTCCGACGGCCCACTTCAACGGCTCGGCCAGCTTCGCCTATACGTTGCGGGACAACGGCACGTCCAACAGTCTCGACGACTTTCTCACGAGCACGGCGACCGTGAGCTTCACGGTGACGGAAGTGAACGATGCCCCGACAGGTATGGACGACTCGCTGACGGCAGTCGCCGAAGACAGCGGCCTGCGCGTGATTTCGTTCGCTTCGCTGCTGGGCAACGATACGAAAGGGCCGGCGAATGAGAGCGGTCAAGCGCTGACGATCACGGCGGTTAGTAATCCGGTCGGCGGAACCGTCGCGATCAATGGCTCAAACGTCGAATTCACTCCGTCGGCTCACTTCAACGGTTCGGCCAGCTTCACCTACACGCTGCGAGACAACGGCACCACCAATGCCGTGGACGCTTTCCTGACCAGCACGGCCAACGTCTCCTTCACCATCGACGCCGTCAACGATGCTCCCAGCTTTACGAAGGGAGCCAATGAAACCGTGCTGGAAGATTCGGGAGCACGCACGGTCAACGGCTGGGCGACGAATCTCTCGAAAGGTCCGAGCGACGAGTCCGCGCAGTTGCTCGATTTTCTTGTGACCAACGACAACAACAGCCTCTTCGCGGTGCAGCCGAGCATTTCTGCCGCCGGAACGCTGACCTACACACCAGCCGCGAACGCCAATGGTTTGGCGACAGTGACAGTTCGCCTGCACGACAACGGTGGCATGGACCTCAGCGGCGACGACACCAGCGACGAGCAGACCTTCACGATCACGGTCACGGCCGTCAACGACGTCCCCAGTTTCACCGCAGGTCCGAACGTCACCACTCTCGGCGATGCCGTGCTGAAGACATTCGAGGGCTGGGTGACCAATCTCAGCACTGGCCCGGCGAACGAATCGGGACAGGTGCTGAACTTCCTGGTAACGACCACGAACCCCGCACTCTTTTCGGTTGTTCCGGCGGTCTCGGCAGACGGCACTTTGACTTACACGCCCGCGATCAACTCCACGGGAGCGGCCACGGTCTCGGTGCAAATTCACGACAACGGGACCACGAGCAACAGCGGTGTCGATACGAGCGCAACGCAGACTTTCACGATCACGCTGACCGGCTTGAACAAGGTGCCGAGCTTTACCAAAGGGGCCAATCAAACGGTCCTGGAGGACTCCGGGGATCAAACGGCGAATTGGGCGACGAACATCAGTTCCGGCGTCGGAGAGGCCGCGCTTGGTCAGCAGCTCGACTTCATCGTCACGAATAACAACAACGCGCTCTTCAGCGAGCAGCCTGCGATCTCTCCGACAGGAGTGTTGACCTACACGCTGGCCGCCGACGCGAACGGCTCGGCGACCGTCACTGTCCTGCTACACGACGACGGCGGCACGGCGGGCGGTGGCAAGAACACGAGCGTCTCGCAGACGTTTACGATCACGGTCACGCCCGTGAACGACGTCCCCAGCTTCACGCTGCCGGCAACGGTGCTCGACTTTCCGGAAGACGTCCAGATCACAAGCCCCGGATTCGCAGTGGACCTCGACAAGGGAGCAGCCAATGAAGCCGCTCAGACGCTGACTTTCCAGGTGACAGCGAACACCAATGCGGCTCTGTTTGCCACTCCGCCAGCGATCTCTGCGACGGGAGTGTTGACCTTCAAGCCAGCTCTGAACGCTCATGGCACCGCCGACATCACGATTCGGCTCAAGGACAACGGCGGAGTCACCAACGGTGGAGTTGATACGTCCGCCACTCAGACTTTCAGCATCATCATTGTTGCAGTGAACGATGCTCCGAGTTTCACGAAAGGACCAAACGTCACGGCTCTCGAAGATGCCGGGCCGCAAACCGTCGCGAATTGGGCGAAGAACATTTCACCCGGCCCGGCGGATGAAGTCACTGCCGGACAGGTCGTGGACTTCCTCATCACGACCAGCAACGACGACTTCTTCACGACACTTCCCGAAGTCTCGGCGACTGGCACACTGACTTACGAGACGGCTCCCAACGCGAGCGGTGCCGTCACGGTCACGGTTCGGCTACACGACGACGGTGGCATCGGCGACGGCGGAGTGAACACGAGCGCTCCGCAGACCTTCACGATCACGGCGACCGCAGTGAATGATCTCCCGACGCTCTCGGAGGTCGAGGACCAGACGATCGACGAAGACACCACGACCGGGCCACTGGCGATCACAATCGGCGATGTGGAAACGCCAGCGGCGACATTGAAAATCACCGCGACTTCGTCAAACACCGCGCTCATTCCCGTTGCGAACCTCGTCTTCGGCGGAACCGGAGAGGACCGCACGGTCACGGTGACTCCCGCCGCGAACAAGTTCGGCACGGCGATGATTACGGTCAAAGTCACCGACGCGAACAACGGCGTCACGACGCAGACGTTCCAGGTCACGGTCGATCCGGTCAACGACGCGCCGACGATCACGCCGATCGCCGATGTCGCGATTGACGAAGACAAGACCACGTCCGCGCTGAGCGTGAAGATCAACGACGTCGATCACGCGCTGGCTGGGCTGACGGTCACCGCGACATCCTCGAACGAGGATCTCGTCCCGGACGATCCCGCCCGCATTGTCCTGGGCGGCAGCGCGGGGAGCCGCACGCTCAAATTGATTCCGCTGCCGAATCAATTTGGCACGACGACGATCACCGTGACCGTGATGGACGGCGACGGTGAATCCTCGACCGAAGAATTCGTACTGACCGTGCGGCCGATCAACGACGCTCCGGTCGTGACGGCAACGCCGCTGAATGTGAACGAGTACACGACCAATGACACGGTTGTCGGTATGGTGACCGTGACGGACGCCGATCCGGAGGACACGGTCACGCTGTTCGCGATCTCGGCCGGCAACACCGGCGCGGCCTTCAAAATCAACGAGGAGGGCGAAATCCTCGTCAACGACGCCTCGAAGATCGACTTCGAGGCCCTCAAGAAATACACGCTCACGGTCAAAGCCACCGACAACAATCAAGGCTTGGAAACCGGGAAGAAGCTCATCGGTACGGGGACCGTCGTGGTGGACGTCGTCGATCAATCGTTCGACTTCACGGTCGCGGCCGTGGAGGTTGCCAACACGGTTACGGTCTTGCGAGTCCTCAACAATCTGGTGGTGCGTCGCGACGGCGTGGACCTTCCGGAATTCTCGAATCGCCATGTCGAAGACGTGGCTTCGCTGACCATCGAAGGTGGCAGCGAGGCCGATACGGTGACGTTGGAAGCGTCGCTCAACACCGCGGGCAGTCCTTCAACGCACAAGTTCAACGGGAATATCATCGTCCATGGAAACAATGGCAACGACTTGCTGAACGCGGGCGCGATCACCGCCGCGACCCTGGAAGTCACATTTGATGGTGGTGCCGGCAACGATTCGGCGACGGGAACTTCAGGCAATGACTCACTGATTGGTGGTATCGGCAACGATGCCCTGATTGGTGGGCCTGGCGTGGATCAACTCACTGGTGGAGTCGGCGATGACATCCTGACCGGAGGCACCGGGAACGACACCTACCACTTCGATGATCTCGATGCGGGCGCGACCGACGAGACCGACACGCTCAACGAACTCTCCAGCGGCGGTACCGATCTCCTGGATTTCAGTTCGCTCACGGACGCGGTCACAGTGAATCTCACCAGCGAAACCACGCTCGCAACGCACACGCATCGAACGGTGAAGACCAGTGCCACGGGCATCACGAAGTTGGCTCCGAACTTCGAGAACGTGATCGGCGGCACGGAGGCGGACTCGATCACTGGCAACGCGGGCATCAACAGCCTGGTCGGCAGCGCGGGTGATGACACGATCCGTGGCGGAGCGGGTGCTGACATTCTCAATGGCGGCGACGGAGATGATTTCCTGTTCGGCGACGCCGGCAACGACACCGTGTCGGGTGGCAACGACCACGATGTGCTCGTCGGTGATCTGCGCGGAGCAGGTGCCACGGCCGGCAGTGATTCACTGATGGGTGACGCCGGCAACGACTCGATCCTGGGAGGGCTTGGCACCGACAAACTCTTTGGCGGTGAGGGCGACGACCTGCTCTTCGGCGAGGAAGCCAATGACACACTGACCAGCGGCGACGGTGCCGATCGGTTATCCGGCGGCGTGGGAACCAACTCGTTGCCCGACTCGATCGCGGGAACCGATCAGGTCGATGTCTTTTCGGGTGAACTGAATGACTTGCTGGCAGCTTTGCCGTAGCCCTTTCGGTTCCGTAGTTTGCGGATTGGTCGTTTGATTTTCAGCCAAAACCCCTTTTTATCGCGTGTCTTACGGCGATTTGCGGGCTGATTGTAAATCATCGCAACGAATCGCCGTCTCTAGCAGCATGACGCACTTTTTCCGTAGGTTTTTCGTACAAACTGAGCGGAGCCACGAAGCTCAAAGGGGCATCGGCGATGATGGAATTGATGGCCATCGCCAAGCTGGCGGAGGCGCAGACGGCATCAATGCGGCAGCGGCTTCGGTCGCTCGCTGCCGCCTTCAATTGGTGGACAAACTTGGCCGCTTCTCGACGACCGATTCCTGATGACGCGTGCCTTCAACGAGAATGAGGGCCTCACGTCGATCCGGATCGCAACCTGCTGATCAACTTTCATGAAGTCAAGCTGGTGGATGGAGTCCATCGGATCGTGAATGGGTATTGAAAAGGCGAAACATTGAAACATAGAGGCACGGAGGGCACAGAGATCGAGCTCGGCGCGTCCTCTGTGTTTCCAACTCTTCAACCTCACCACAAGGAACATTGAAATGCGAATGGCTTTCCTCTCCGTTGCGATTCTCGCGACGGCTTTGTTTTCATTGGCAGCGAATGGTCAAGATGCTCCGAAGCGTCCCGCCGAATTGCAGGTGCTCAACCGCTTTGTCGGCACTTGGGATCTGGACGTGACCAACACTCCGGCCACCGGCGAGACAATCACGGGGAAAACGTCCGAGACGCGGAAGTGGACGCTGGGTGGCAAGTTCGTCCAATTCGAGAACCCGAAAACCGAGAAACCGGACGAACCTGAGTTTCAGATGCTGGTGACTTACGACCCTGCCACCAAAACCTATCCCGGCGTCTTGATGTCCGGTCCCAGTCGAGCCGTCGTCACCGGCACTTGGGACCAATCGAAGCAAACCATGACGTTTCGCGGCACGTTCTCCGATAGCAGTGGGATCAAGTTCGAGTACACGAATCGTTTCCTCGACGACGATCACTGCGAGTCGTCGGGAGTGATCAGCGGCCCGACCGGCGAAGTGATCGTGAAGCAGATTCAAAAGCAAACGCGCCGCAAGAAGTGAACTCTTCGTGAATCGTAAGCCATTAGGAACTAAGAATGGCAGACTCACCCATCACGGTCGAACTCATCGAGCGAGCCGTTAAGACCTCGAACAAACACTTTGGCCCGCGGCTCACCACATGTCTGACGCTCAGCGCGGCGATGGGGCTTGTCGGAGTCGCCAGTTGCGGGATTCCGTTTGTCCGGTCTTTCGGCAAAGTGGCCATCGTCCTGGGAGTCTTGGGGATCATTGCCGGCATCGCCGGCTTATGGCTGGCTTGGCCTCGCGGCGGTCGCGTTCGAGTGCTCGTCATCCTCTTGGGAGTGTTGCTGCTCACGCTGAACGGCGTCGCCATCTGGGCCGGCCAATCGGGCAAGCATCTGATCGACTACTTGGAGGGACATGGACGTGATGAAGCCCGGCAATCGGTCTTTCTCCATGTCCTCTGTGCTTGAGAATGGAAAGAAGGCACATGCACATTGTCATCCGTCTAATCATCACGCTGCTTGCGTCGGTCCTCGGTTTTGTTTCGGGGTTTGGTGCAATCGCGTTGGTTTTCCTCGTCTTGCACATCGATGCGGGAATCGGTGGCGGACTCATCGCATTACTGGCGGGGAATCGTAGTTACGACAGCAACTCATCCAGCTCAACCAGACGATTTGAACGAGGTCGCCAGTGTTCTCGAACAAACTGACCTTCCTGAAGACTCAGTACGAAGTCCGCTTGGAGTTCTCCGAGCCAGCGGAGTCATTGCGGATTCGGCTGCGCGAGTTGTCGGGGACGCCATTGCCCGGCGGACGCGGATTGATTCCGCAATCGCGGCTCACCGTGCAGGACGACGAGCTGCGCGTCACGGAATTTGGACGAACGCGTTTGCGTGGCCGAGTGGAATCATTGGCCGATGGGTCTTCGCTCATGTTGACGACCTCCGCGCCGCTGTTGCGGATCGGCGTCTGGTTGTGGTGGCTCGCGATGTCCTATGGAATGTTCTCCTTCCTGGAAGGTTTCCTGTTTGGCAGGATGGACTTCGAGTACTTGGTGGAGAGTTTTCTGCTCGCGAGCTTCGTCGGGAGCTTGTTATTTCCAATTCTCTGGGGCCGTCGTTGGGAATTTCAGCGGATGGCGGCAATGCTGGGTGAGCGACTGCAAGCTCGCAACCTCACCGAGTTGCTAACAGCACGCGACGCGGCGAGCCTCGCGCGCGGAGGTGCTTGGTCGTCGTTTCTCAGCGCGTTCATCTGGTCGCCGTTTTTGGCGATCCATCGTTTTCCCGTGTTGCTTTCCGGCTGGCAGAATGGCACCGCGCCGTGGGTCAATTGGCGCAAGTTCCTCGAGAACAGCATCGGCGTGGAGATGACTCTCCTCCTCTTAATGCTCTTGTTCGGCTGGACGTTCGTGGCCGGCGGAGCGGCGAGCGCCTGGCTCGTCCCCCGCTTTTTGCCGAACCAATCGCCGGCACGACGTCGTTGGGCGACAATGATTCTGTCACTCAGCGTGTCACTGCTGCTGTGCTGGCTCATCAGCAGCAGCAAGCTGCTCGGCAGAATGTTCTACATGCCCTGAGGCGGGACGTTGAAATGACCTCGAAACCAGATGGTGCAATCGGTTGGAAATCGGAACATCGCAATCCAGGTTTGAGCGACGGAGTCATTTGTTTTCGCCCGGATGCGTGCAAAGATTCCGCCTTGAAAATCTCACAGACTTGATTCAAAGCAAAGCGACCTCTTGAAACTGAGCACGACAGGCAGTGTCGTAACTGCGTGGAGGCTCCATGATCTGCGGGGCCTTTATCTTGTCGTCGTTGTGCGAAGGTCCTGGTTTTGTAGAGAAGGAGACTTTGGAAGTGGAAAAGTCGATGACGGCGAATCCTCGTTTTAATGCACAGAACCTCGATCGCATTTGGCGTTTTGCTGTCGTAATCATTTCGCTGAGCCATGTCCCAATTGTGCTCGCCGCTGATGACGTGGTGAGTTACTCGAAGCACATCCAGCCGCTGTTGGCGACGAAGTGTGTTTCGTGTCACGGGCCAGAGAAGCAGAAGGCGGGGTTGCGGTTGGATCGGAAGATGGCGGTGCTCAAGGGGGGCGATGATCTCGGCGCGGCGATCGTGCCAGGGAAGAGCCGCGAGAGTCCGCTGTTTCGTGTCGTGGCCGGGTTGGAAGAAGGACTCGAAATGCCGGCCGAAGGAGAGAAGCTGACAACGGCGGAGATCGAGTTGCTCAGACGCTGGATCGACAGAGGAGCTGAGTGGCCGGATGACGGGAGTGAGAAGGAAGATGTTCTCAAATCACATTGGGCGTTTCGACCGCTGACATGGCCGGCATTGCCGACATCCCAAATCTCAAATTTGAGATCTGGGATTTCAAATTTCAAATTTCAAAATCCAGTCGACACCTTCGTTGCTGCACGATTGGAACACGCAGGACTCAAACAATCGCCAGAGGCCGATCGCACGACGCTTATCCGGCGGCTCAAGTTTGATTTGCTGGGACTGCCGCCTTCGCCGGAGGAGGTCGCGGAGTTCGTCGCCGATTCGGAGCCGGACGCTTACGAGCGGCTCGTCGATCGCTATCTCGCGTCGCCGCATTTTGGCGAGCGGTGGGCGAGACATTGGCTTGATGTGGTGCGGTTTGCAGAGAGTCATGGGTTCGAGATGAATCAGCCTCGGCCGAATGCCTGGCCGTATCGTGACTACATCATCCGCAGCTTCAACGAGGACAAGCCGTACGACCAATTTGTCTTCGAGCAGCTTGCGGGCGACACGGTCGGTGCGGACGAAGCGACCGGTTTCCTGGTCGGTGGCCCGTGGGATCAAGTCAAAAGCCCGGACCTCGGACTGACGTTGCAGCAACGAGCCGACGAACTGCACGACATGGTCAGCACGACCGGCAGCGTTTTTCTCGGCCTGACCGTCGGGTGTGCCCGATGTCACAACCACAAGTTCGATCCGATTTCACAGCTTGATTATTACGGCATGAAGGCTTGCTTTGCCGGAGTCCAGCATGGAGAACGACCACTGCGAACGGCGGAGGTCAAAAATGCTCGGCCTGGGAAGGCCGAGCCACAGGCGATCCGCGATCGGCTTGCGGCGATCGAATCGGAGATTGCGAAGCTTGACCCACAAGCGAAGCGCAGCGGAGCCGTGTTCATCGAGAAGTTCGATCCGATAAAAGCTCGCTTCGTGCGGTTGACGATTCATGCGACGAACTCGTCCGAGCCGTGCATCGACGAACTCGAAGTCTTCACGACCGGAGCGAAATCTGAGAACGCCGCTCTCGCCTCGCGCGGCACGAAGGCCAAGGCATCGGGCAGCTTGTCCGGCTTCGCGATTCACAAGCTGGAACACGTCAACGATGGCCGCTATGGCAACAGCTTCAGTTGGATTTCCAATGAGCCGGGGCGCGGCTGGGTCGAACTGGAACTGCCGCAGGAAGTCGAGGTCGACCGCATCGTCTGGAGCCGCGACCGCGAACCGGCTCAGTACAAAGACCGCACCGCCACGAAATACCTCTTCGAGATTTCCACCAACCGAGAGAAATGGCAAACCGTCTCCAATTTTCCCGACCCCAAATTCACGGGCTTGTCCGCGGAGAACAAAGCCCGCGTCGAACAACTCACCGCGCAGCGTGCGTCGTTGCAAAAGACGCTGGCCGAGTTGAGTGCCGTGCCGATGGTCTACTCCGGCAAGCTCATGCCGCCCGAAGAAACATTCCGCCTGCATCGCGGCGATCCGATGCAAAAGCGCGAGCCAGTCGTGCCGACCGGCTTGGCGTCATTTGGTTCGGCTTGGCGGTTGGATCCCAACACGGCAGAAGCTCAACGCCGAGTGCATCTTGCCAAGTGGATCAACGATCCCGCCAACCCGCTGACCGCGCGAGTCATCGTCAATC
>CAZILR010000003.1:417-33062 GCA_964539995.1 uncultured Planctomyces sp. | reverse complement strand
CGGCATTGATCTGGCCGATCTGGCGCTGACACGCGATGGAACGCCGGTCAGCCTGTCCGGGTTGACGTTGATTGCCGTCGATGAGTCACATTACACGATCGACCTCAGCACTGTGACGACCGTGGACGGGACATACTCACTGGCACTGACGGCAGCCGGCTCCGATATCGTCGATGCGGCTGGGAACGCGCTGGTCACGAGCGTGACCGATGCGTGGCTGCGAGACAGTGTGGCTCCGACGGCGGACATTGTGGACGTTGATCCCAATCCGCGCATCGTGCCGCACACACTTCTGCTCATCGGGTTCAGCGAGCCGGTGACGGGCTTCGACATCAGCGACGTGCGACTGACCAAGGATGGCGTGAATGTCAGCCTGGCGAATCGCTCGCTGGAACGTGACAGCCTGACAAGCTACCGCTTGAACCTGTCCGGCCTGACGAACACCGATGGATTGTTTGAACTGACGCTGATCGCGGCCGGATCAAACATCCGCGACGCAGCCGGCAATCTCTTGGCGGCGAATGCCAGCGAGGTGTGGTCCCAAGCGATCGTGGCTCCGAGCGCGCCGCTCGACGCGAACACTGCGAGCAACGCAGTCCCCGAAGCAGCGACGAACGGCACGCTCGTCGGGATCACCGCGAACAGCATTCTTCCCGAAGGGGGAGCCGTCGCGTTCAGCCTGTCCAACAACGCCGGAGGACGCTTCGCGATTGACTCCGCGACCGGCGTTGTCACCGTTGCGAACGGTGCGCTGCTCAATCACGAGGCGGCGGCCAGCCACACGATCACCGTGGTGGCGATGTCGCCCGTCACCGGTCTGACGGCCTCGAACACGTTTACGATCAACGTGACGAACGTCGCACCGGCGGCACCGACCGACAACAATAACGCCGTCAACACCGTGAGCGAGGGAGCGACGAACGGCACACTGGTCGGCATCACCGCGACCAGCAGCGATCCGGCCGGCGGAGTCGTCACGTTCAGCCTCAGCAACAACGCGGGAGGACGTTTTGAGATCAATAGCTCCACTGGCATCGTGTCGGTGGCGAATGGTGGATTGCTCGATCACGACACCGCGACCAGCCACTCGATCATGGTGGTCGCGACCGATGCGGCGGGACTCGATTCGCTGTCGCAGTCGTTCACGATCAGTGTGACGAACGCCGCGCCTGGCGCAGTGACGGACTCGAACAACGCGACCAATTCCGTGCCGGAGAATTCCGTCGGCGGGACGTTGGTTGGTCTCACGGCCAGCAGCAGCGATCCAGGCGGCGGCACGGTGACGTACAGCCTCAGCGACAATGCGGGAGGACGATTCGCGATCAACAGTTCGACCGGTGCGGTCAGTGTCGCGAACGGCAGCTTGTTGGACTTTGAAACTTCGTCGAGTCACACGATTACCGTCGTCGCGACCGACGCCAGCGGCGTGACTTCCTCGCAATCGTTCACGATCAGTGTGTCCGACGTGGCCGAATTCCTGAACATCGGAGCCAACGATTGGGGCAATGGTTCGCTGACGCTGTCTCGCAACGGTGGAATCGTGCGCGTCCGTCGCACGGACACGCAGGCCGAAGTTGCTTCCGCGTCGCTGGCGGGGATTCAGGGAATCCAGATTGTCGGTCGAGACGGCGCGAACGACGAACTGGTCATCGACTTCGCGGGCGGTTCGCCGCTGACGGGAACCGTGACGTTCGCCGGTGGTACGGGCAGCGACACCGTGAGGCTGTCGGGCTTGAGCACTGCGGCCACGCTGATCGCTTACGACTTGACGACGGCCGGCGCGGTGAGTGTCTCGATCAACGCAGATGCGTTCACTTCAACGAACATCGAACGCTTCCTCGATGCGTTGAATGCGGCGGATCGCAGCTTCACCTTCGGCGATGCGAACGATCAGGTCAGCTTCAGCAATGTCGGCACGGCGAATGACGGTCAAACACAACTGACGCACACCGGCGGCGCGATCGTCGAGTTCAAGAATCCGACGACCGGCCTGACGCTCAATCTCGCCGGCGGGCAAGACACGGTGGATGTGAACGCCGTCGATACATTGTTCACGTCAGGCTTGCAGATCAACGGCGGAGCCGGTGCGGACACGCTGACCAACAACTTGACGCGCGGCATCACGTTGAACGGCCAGGCCGGCAACGATGTGCTGCGTGGCGGAGCCGGCGTGGACACGCTGAACGGCGGCGCGGATCAGGACACTCTGGAAGGGAAGGGTGGAAGCGATGCCTTGCTGGGTGGCACGGGAGACGACGTCTACGTCTTCGCGGCCACGAGCGCGGCGGAAACCGACACGCTCACGGAGTTGGCGGACGAGGGAACCGATCGTCTGGACTTCAGCGCGCTGACGATTGCCGCGACCGTGAATCTCACCACGGACGCGACGCTGGCGACACACACGAATCGTATTCTCAGGACTGCTGCGGCAGGACAAGCGGCGAACATCGAGAACGTCACCGGTGGCACGGGAGCCGACAGGCTAACCGGCAACGCGGCCAACAACCTCTTGGATGGCGGCGCGGGGAACGACACGCTGACTGGCGGAATTGGCAACGACACGCTGATCGGCGGGGCAGGCGGCGACTCGATGCTCGGTGGGGCAAACGACGACTTGTATCTCTTCATGGCGGCGACATCTTCCGAATCGGATACCGTCACGGAACTGATCGGCGAAGGCTTCGACGTGCTGGACTTCAGCGCGTTGGCCGCGACGGTTCCTGTCAATGCGAACCTGGCGAGCACGACGACGACTCTGGCGACGCACACGAATCGCACGTTGAAAGTCGCGGCCGTCGCGAATCTCCCCTTCTTCGAGCACATGATCGGCGGCGCGGGGAACGATGTGTTGAAAGCCAACGGTGGTTCTCAGCGGCTCGAAGGCCGAGCCGGCAATGACTCGATCACGGGCGGAGCCGGGAACGATTTGCTGATCGGTGGGCTGGGTGATGACGTGTATCTCTTCGCAGCGGCGACGGTCGCGGAAACCGATGTGATTATGGAGTTGACCGGCGAAGGACTCGATCGGCTCGACTTCACGGCTCTGACGGCGACGACCAGCGTGGCGGTTGATTTGGGCAGCGATGCGGGACTCGCGACGCACGCGAACCGCACAGTGACGACAGCCGCTGCGGGACAAGCCGCGAACATTGAGGAAGCGACCGGCGGTGCGGCGAACGATTTGCTCACCGGCAATGCCGCGAACAATCGACTGGATGGCGGTGCGGGCCTCGACACGCTCAACGGTGGCATTGGAGCCGATACGCTGATCGGCGGCGCGGGGAACGATGAGCTTCTGGGCGGGCTTGGTGAAGACGTCTACTTCTTCGCGGCCGCGACCGCCGTCGAAATTGACACGGTGACGGAACTCGCTGAAATCGGCCGCGACCAACTGGACTTCAGCAGCTTGGCATCGACCGTCGCGGTAACGGTGAACCTCGCCAGCGACACCACCTTGGCGACACACGCCAATCGGACGGTGCGAACCGCAGTGGCCGGACAAGCGGCCAACATTGAAAACGCCGTGGGTGGCGCGGGAGCCGATCGGCTCACCGGCAACGCGAGCGGCAACATGCTGAACGGCAACGCGGGGAACGACACGATCTCGGCCGGCATCGGCGATGACACGATCATTGGTGGTGCGGGCAGCGATTCGCTCGTCGGCGGCCAAGGGAGCAATGTCTACTTCTTTGCCGCCGCAACCGCCGCCGAGACCGATACGCTTACCGAGCTGGCCGGGCAGGGAGCCGATCGACTCGACTTCAGCAGCTTGCCGGCGAACGTCCCCGTGACGGTCAACCTCACGAGCGACACCGCATTGGCCACGCACACGAACCGCACGGTGAAGACGGCCGCAGCCGGTCAAGCCGCGAACTTCGAGCACGCCACCGGCGGTGCCGGCAACGATTCGTTCACCGGCAACGCCACGAACAATCGTCTGGAAGGGGGAGCCGGCAACGACACGCTCCGCGGCGGCGCGGGAAACAACACGCTGATCGGTGGAGCCGGCGACGATGCGTACGTCTTCGTCAATCCGACCAACAACGAAAACAGCGTCGTGACCGAGCTTGCCAACGAAGGGACCGACCTGCTGGACCTCAGCGCGTTGACGGTTGGCGTCTCCGTGAACTTGTTCAGCGACGCATTCCTGATCGGCCAATTCAACCGCAATGTTCGCACCGGCGGTTCTGGTCAGGCCGCGTTCTTTGAGTCCGTCCGCACCGGCAGCGGCGATGATTCGGTGTTCGCCAACGACGCCAACAACCGGCTGGAGGGTGGAGCCGGTTCCGACACGATCCTCGGCCGAGACGGCAACGACACCATCGACGGTGGAGCCGGCAACGACGTGCTGTTCGGCGAGGCCGGCAACGATTCGATCGTCGGTGGTCTCGACAACGATGCCATCAGCGGCGGCAATGACAACGACATGCTCAACGGCAACGAGGGGAACGACTCCATCCTGGGGGGCACCGGAGCGGACAGCCTGCTGGGAGGTGCCGGCACCGGCATCGACTTGCTGATCGGAGAAGACGGCGACGACACGCTCGCAGGCGAGGGTGGCCGAGATTCGCTCGACGGCGGCGCGGGAGCCAATTCGCTGGTCGGCACGAACAACGGAACAGCAAGCACGCTCGATGACGACATCATCGGCGTCTTCAGCTTCAACATCGATGAACTTCTGGGATCGGCATAATCCTGATCGTCACGAGTCACTTGTCCCGATCAAGGGTCGCCGTTTGCCGACGACCCTTGATTCAAGTTCGTTGGCAAAGTCGCTGGGGCTTAGTCAGCCGAATTTCCACAAGCTGGCAGCGTATGGCCACGATTCGTTGTCAGTCCGTTAGGGCAATGCGGTCAGCAGGGTATTGAAGTCGAAGGTGAAGGCACCGATGACGTCACCCTCGTCGGGGTCCACGTCGATAAACGTGTTTTTGCCGGTCCCGCCGGAGAGCGAATCGGCTCCGTCGTCGCCGGTCAACGTGTCGCGGTCAGCTTCGCCGAGCAGCAGATCGTTCTCGATGCCGCCGAGAAGTTGATCGGTTCCCGCCCCGCCGAGAATCGTGTCGTGGCCGGCCTCGCCCTTGAGCGTGTCGTTACCGTTGCCGCCGTCGAGGCCATCGTTGCCGAGGCCACCGACAACCGAGTCGTTGCCCTCCTCGCCGAGCAGCACGTCGTTGCCGACTCCACCATCAAGGATGTCATCGTTGGCTCCGCCGTTGAGCGTGTCGTTTCCGTTGTTGCCGAGTAGCGAATCGTTGCCCTCGCCGCCGTTCATCGAATCAATGCCAGAGCCGCCGATCAGTGTGTCGTTGCCGCCGAGACCGTTGAGCACGGCGACGTTCGTGAAGGCACTCGCGTTGAGTAGGTTCGCCTTCACGCCGCCAGTCAGGACGGCTCGTTCGATACCACTGAGCACATCGGTTCCCAAACCGGTCAGCGATGTGTTGGTCAGCACTTGATTGGCATCGACCGTCTGCCGGACCTCGTCTTGATCGAGTCCACCCGTCAGGACGTCATTGCCAAGGCCTCCTTCCAGCGTGTCATTACCCGCGCCGCCGTTCAGGCTGTTGATTGCTGCATTGCCAATCAGCGTGTCGTTGCCGGCACCGCCGACCACATTCTCAAAGTTCGCCGCTTGGCCAGCCGTCGCCACGACGGTTCGGTTGGCATGTGCCGCAAGTGACGCATCGCTGGCGAGGTTCACGGTCACGGCGACCGTCAAGCCGCTGAAGTCCAGCGAGTCATTGCCGTCGGGCGCGAGTTCGGTCAGCGTGTCCGTCTCGGCTGACGCGGAATCGAAGAAGCGATAAGTGTCGTTTCCGACACCTCCCAGCAGCGCGTCGTTGCCGTCGCCACCCGTCAGCGTGTCGTTGCCAGCCCCACCTTCCAGCCGATTGTTCGTCGCGTTGCCGATCAGCGAATCGTTACCGGTACCACCCAGAACTTGTTCGATGTTCGCGGCTTGTCCGCTGGTCGCCGTGATGGTGCGATTCGCATGGCTGGCCAAGGACGAATCGCTGCCGAGATTCACCGAGACCGCAACAGTCGCCGCCAGCCCGCTGAAGTCGAGACGATCCATCCCTTCGTCTTCGGATTCTGAAATCACGTCAGCTTCGGCCACAGTCGCCGCCAGGAAGCGATAGACATCATCGCCGAGTCCGCCCACGAGCGTGTCGTTGCCGGCGTTGCCAACGAGCGTGTCGTTGTCGGCTCCCCCCACAAGCTGGTCATTCCCGTTGTTGCCGGTCAACAAATCCGCGCCGGCTCCGCCATTGAGCGTGTTGTTGCCGGTCCCCGCCTGGAGTTGGTCGCTTCCATCGCCGCCGTGGATGACGAGTGCTCCGGTGTAGGCAGTCGCGCTGATGACATCGTTACCGCTGCCTCCGGTGATCGAAACCAGCTCAATCGCAGAGTACGAATCGTTGCCAGAGCCAGTCACTCCGACATTCGTCACCGTGGTGTTCGTCAGCGTGGCCGTGCCGTTCACCGACTTGACCAACACGTCGCCGGTCCCTGCGCCACCGATCAAAACATCGTCTCCGAGACCGCCGCTGACCGAGTCGCCATCACCGGCTCCGCCATCCACGACGTCGTTCCCCGCGCCGCCGTTGAGCAAGTCGGTTCCCTCGCCGCCGAGGATCGAATCGTTCATCGAACCACCCGTCAGCGTGTCATTGTCACCGAGGCCGTTGAGGGTCACGGCTCCCAGCGTGAACGCGCTGGCGTCGATCAAGTTCGCGCTGTTGCCACCCGTGAGAACGACCCGTGCGAAGCCGTTGATCGTGTCGTCGCCAAGTCCCGTCAGTGACGAGTTCGTCAGCGTTTGATGGCCATCTACCGTCTGACGCAGTTCGTCCGTGCCGGGCGCGCCTTCCATCGTGTCGTTGCCCGCGCCCCCTTCCATCGTGTCGTTGCCGGCTCCGCCTCGGAGCAGATTGGCGGCGGCGTTGCCGATGAAGGAATCGTTGCCGGCTCCGCCGATGGCGTTCTCGAAGTTCGCCGATTGGCCGGCGGAGGCGGTGCGAATCGTGCGGCTGGCGTAGGTCGCCAACGCGAGATCGCTAGTGAGATTCACCGTGACCGGAACCGTCGCAGCCAAGTTGGTGAAGTCCAGTGAATCGCTCCCCGCGTTCGCTCCCTCGGACACCGTATCCGTTTCGGTGAGTCCTGTAGCAACAAAGACGTAAGTGTCATCACCGAGCTGCCCGACCAGTGAATCGTTTCCGCCGCCGCCATTGAGCGTGTCGTTGCCATCGGCTCCCGTGAGCGTGTCGTTGCCGATACCGCCACTGAGCGAATTGCTCGCGGCGTTCCCCGTGAGCGAATCGTTGGCCGCTCCACCAGTTGCGTTCTCGAAGTTCTCCGCTTGACCTGCCGCAGCCGTTTGCAGAGTGCGATTCGCGTGCGTGGCCAGAGCGGTGTCGCTGCTGAGATTCACGGTAACGGCGTTTGATGCAGCCAATGCTCCGAAGTCGAGCCGGTCGAATCCCTCGTTGAGCAGTTCGGTGAGTATGTCCGTTTCATTGGCGATGGCGGCCTGGAAGAAGTACACATCATCGCCGAGTCCACCAATCAGTGAATCGTTCCCGGCCAGTCCGTTGAGCGTGTCGCTGCCGCCTCCACCGTCCAAACGATTGCCGGCGGCATTGCCGTTCAAGAGATCGTTGCCGGCTCCGCCGAGAGCCTCTTCAAAGTTCGCGGCTTGCCCCACCGCTGCGGTCTTGACCGTGCGATTTGCGTGCGAAGCCAAGGCGGCGTCGCTGCCAAGGCTGACACTCACCGCGACCGACAAGCTGCTGAAATCCAGCCGATCAATCCCTTCCGCAGGGCCAGCAATTTCCGTCAGCGTGTCAGTTTCAGTGGCCGTCGCGGCTTGGAAGAAATAGACATCGTCATTCGCGCCGCCATTCAGCGCGTCGTTGCCATCGCCGCCGTTGAGCATGTCGTTGCCTGTGCCACCGATCGCTGAATCGGCACCGGCTCCGCCGCTGAGCGTGTCGTTGCCCGCGTTGCCCGTCAGCGTGTCGTTGCCCGCGCCACCATCCAGGAAGTTGTCGGCCGCGTTGCCGGTGATCGCGTCCGCACCAGAACCACCTCGCGCGCCCTCGAAGTTCGCGGCTTGCCCGGCGGCTCCAGTCCTGACCGTGCGATTCGCGTGACTCGCCAAGCTGTTGGGGGCGGTGATGCCATCGCTTGTCAGGTTGACCGTCACCGCGACGGTCACGCCACTGAAGTCCAGCAGGTCGAGTCCTTCATTGGCCAGTTCGATCGCCGTGTCCACTTCAGCCGGAGTTCCCGCTGTGGCGAAGGCATAAACGTCGTCGTCCGCTCCGCCGAGCAACGCATCGCTTCCCGCGCTGCCGGTGAGGCTGTCGTTGCCAGCTTGTCCTTCGAGGCTGTCGTTCCCCGCGTTTCCGACGAGCGTGTCGTTACCCTCGCCGCCGCGAATCGTGTCCGCTCCCAGGCCGCCGAAGAGCATGTCATTTCCGCTACCACCCATCAGGATGACGATCCCTGTGAAGGTGCTCGCGTTGATCGTGTCGTCGCCGTTGCCGCCGGTCAGAGTCGCACGTTCAAAGCCACTGACGGTATCCGTACCCAAGCCGGTCATTCCGGTCGCGGTCAGTGTCAGCGTCCCATCAACCACTTCCGCCAGCGAGTCGTTGCCGGGAAGCGCCGACGTTCCGCCACCGATGAGCGCGTCGTTGCCTTGTCCGCCGGAGATTTGGTCATCGCCGTCACCACCATCGAGCGAATCGTTGTCCGCGCCACCCGCCAGGAAATCGCTTCCCGCATTGCCGAGCAACGAGTCGTTCCCCGCGCCACCATCGAAGAAGTCCACTCCCGCTCCGCCTCGCGCCAGATCGGCTCCGTCACCGCCGAAGAACTGCGTGTTGAAATTGCCGACTCCGGTGATTGCGGTGGCGATGAGCGTGTCGTTGCCCGCGTTCCCCTCCATCGCGAACGCGCCGAGGAACCCGACCAGACTGGCATCGAGCGTCACGCTGTCGTTGCCGGTGCCACCGACGATCCGCAAAGCCGTAAAGTCATTGAACTGCGCCGGAGCGATCAAATCGGTCGCCCCGCTGCGCACCGCCAGCAAGTTACCCGCGATGCGCGAGACGGTGATCGTGTTCGGCGTGTTCGCCAAGTTGACCACCAGTTCGGCGGGAATGCTCGGATCGTTTTCGACGTTGATCGTGAACTGCGCCGAAGAGACGTTGGCTCCGTCGCTGGCCTGCACCGTGATGGTGTGAACGGTCGCCGTCTCGAAATCCAGCAAGCCTCCGTTCGCCACCGTCACGACACCCGTCGAAGAGTTGATCGCAAACCGCCCGCCCGCGTTGTTCGTCAGGCTGTAGGTGACAGTCGCCGCTTCCGGGTCGGTCGAAAAGGCTGTGGTGCCGACCACTGTCCCGGTCGCTGCGTTCTCGATGACCGTGTTCGCAGCGATGTTCACGTCCAGCGGTGCGGAAGGAGCTGCGTTGCTGCCTGGGATCGCAAACGTAAAGACATCTTTCGCCGAGTTGTTGTCACCGGCAACGAGATTGGTGGCATCGCTCTCGAAGGCCACGGTGCGGCCGTTGGCGCTGATCGTAATGGCGTTCAAGCCGGAGGCTCCACTTCCAGAGCCGGAAGCGGTCGCACTGGCCAGCGTTGTGGTACTCGCGCCCAAGTCTCTCACGAAAACATCGCGCACGACGCCGTTGGAATCATTCGCCGTCAGATTGCTCGCCAGGCTGATGAACGCCACCGTTTGACCATTCGCGCTTAACGCAGGATTGAATGACGATCCATTTCCACTCGCGGCACTCGCACTGCTCACGCTGACCAGCGTGGTTGCGTTCGTAGCAAGATTTCTCACGAAGACATCAAACGTGCCATTCGCATCGCCCGTCACCAAATTGCTGGCCGTGCTGTGAAACACAACCGTCGAGCCATCCGCACTCGTGACGTTTCCGCCTGAGAAATTGTCGCCGCTGCCTGTGCCCGCACTGTTGACGCTGACCAACCGCGTGACGTTCGTCGTCAGATTGCGTACGAACACGTCGGCGGTCGCGCCGTTGGTGTCATTCGCCACCAGATTGCTCGCGAGACTCTGAAAACTGACGATTCGGCCATCCGCGCTGATCGAAGGACCGAACGAAGTGTTGTTCGCGCTGTTGTTTCCGGCGCTGTTGACGCTCACCAATGTTGTCGTGTTGGTCGCGAGATTCCGGACAAAGACGTCCGAGAATCCATTGGTGTCGCTGATGGCCGTGAGGTTGGTCGCAAAACTGTGAAAGGCGACCGATCGGCCATCGGCGCTCAGAGTGAAACGATCGGACAGTCCATTTCCGCTGGCATTGCCGGCGTTATTCCGGCTGACGATCGACGTCGTATTCGTGGTCAGATTCCGCACGAACACATCCTGGACACCGTTCGTGTCGCCCGCGGCCAAGTTGCTGGACGTGCTGAGAAAGCCCACGACGGTTCCGTCCGAACTCAGCATCGGAGCCGCCGAATCTCCATTTCCGCTGGCGGTGTTCGCGGAGTTCACGCTCACCAAGGTCGTCGTGTTCGTGTTGAAGTTTCGCACGAACACATCCGTTCGGCCGTTCGTATCATTCGTGACCAAATCCGTGGCTTGGCTTGCAAAGGCCACAATCTGCCCATCCGCGCTAATGACAGGATTCGTATTCCTCGCAAACCCAGATCCGCCACCGGTTGTGCTGGCGGTCCCTGTTCGATTGACACTCGCCAGCCGGATTTCCCCCGTGACTCGGTCGAACCGAAACACGTCGTCGGCATTGTTCGTGTCCTCCGGGACCAGATTGTTGGAATCGCTCACGAAGACCACATAACGACCGTCGTCGCTGACGCCTCGGTTAGCCGTTCCCGCGGAGCTGATCACATCAAGGAAACCGCCCACGTTCTGCAAAATTGTCGGCTGCGCGCCGCGATTTGCTATTTGAATGGCGGAAGCGACGGCGACGCTGACTCGATGATCTTCGACTTCGCCGTCAGTCGCTTCACCTGTGGGAGCGAGTTCGCCCGTGGTGCTCAAGCGAAAGCGGGCGTAGGTGTCGCCGATCGACGCGGTGGTGGGGACCGTGATCGTTACGATGTTGTCGCCACTGACCAGCGCTTGGCCGGCGGAGATTTGTTCGCCGGAGTCGTTCCAATCGCCGTCGCGGTTCCAGTCGATCCAGGCATCCAGGAAGTTGCCGGTGACGGCGGCGTTCTGGACGTTGACTCGAATGGCGGTGGCTCGACCGGTTTCGAAGCTCGATAAGAAAGTGATACCGTCTTCGTCGTCCGTGCCGCCGTTCGTGTCGTCTCCGCTGGCGGCGAGGTTTGGTTGACCGTCGAACTCGACATCGCGAGTCGCGCCGAGCGTTGGGCCGGTCGGCAGGTGGAACGCTCCGTTGTTCGAGAAACCGGTGGGATAACTGCTGGCGAAACCGGTCTGCGCGGCGGTCGGAGCATCGCCGAAGTCGGCCGAGATGTTCGTGACGGTGATCGTGAAATCGGCGCTGGCTGTCAGATTGCCGTCGCTCGCTTGAACCGTGATCGTGTGCGTCGCGGCCGAGCTGATGAGCGTGCTGTTGGCGACCGTGACCACTCCGCTGGAATTGTTGATCGTGAAGCGTCCGCCGGCATTGTTGGTCAGTGTGAATGTGACCGTCCCTCCGGCCGGGTCAGTTGAGGCAGCGGTGATGCCGACGGTCGTTCCATTCGCTGAGTTCACGATGATTGTGCTGCCGGTCGGATCGCCGTCGGTCGGAGTGCTCGGCGCGAGGTTGGTGACGGTGACGGCGATGTTCTGCACCGTCGTGCCGCTGTTGCCATCGCTCGCCGTGACTTGCACGTTGTAAATGTTGTTTGTGCCGACATCGTTAGGATTCTCAAAGTCGTGAACCGCTTGGAACGTGAGCACTCCGCCGCTGGTGATGCTGAACTTCGATTGGTCCGCTCCGCCCGTGAGGCTGAATGTGACCGACTGCGCGGGGGAGTCGGCGTCCGTCGCGCTGACCGTGCCGATGGCGGTTGAGTTCTCCGCCACGTTGAAGGTTGCGGCCGACGTGAACGCGGGATTGTTGTCGTTCAGCGGCGTGACGGTGACGGCGATGTTTTGCGTGGTCGTGCCGCCGTTGCCGTCGCTCGCCTGAACCGTGACGTTGTAAACATTGTTCGTTCCGCCATCGGTTGGGTTCTCGAAGTCGGGAGCCGTTTGGAATGTCAGCACTCCGCCAGCGGTGATGCTGAACTTTGCTTGATCCGCGCCGCCGACCAGGCTGAACGAGAGCGACTGACTCGGCAGATCGGCGTCGGTCGCGGTGACGCTCAGCACGGCGGTCGTATTCTCAGCGACGTTGACCGTCGTGGCCGATGTGAAGACCGGATTGTTGTCGTTGACTGGCGTGACGGTGACGGCGATGTCTTGCGTCGTTGTGCGGCCATTGCCGTCGTTGGCGGTCACTTGGACGTTGTAAACATTGTCCGTGCCGACGTCGTTGGGACTCTCGAAATCGTGAGTGGCTTGGAAGGTCAGCACGCCACCGCTGGTGATCGAGAACTTCGCTTGATCCGCTCCGCCGCTGAGACTGTAAGTGACGGTCTGGCTCGGCAGGTCCGCGTCTGTCGCGACAACCGTCCCAATGGCCGTCGTGTTCTCGGCGACGTTGAACGTCGCGGCGGATGTGAAGACGGGGTTGTTGTCATTGACCGGGGTGACGGTCACGGCGATGTCTTGTGTCGCAAGACCGCCGTTGCCGTCGTTGGCCTGGACCGTCACGTTGTAAATGTTGTTCGTACCGGCATCGGTCGGAGCCTCGAAGTCGGGAGCCGTTTGGAAGGTCAGCACCCCCGCACTCGTGATCGAGAACTTCGCCGCGTCCGCACCGCCCACGATGGAGAATGTCGCGGTCTGGCCCACGTCGGGATCGGTGGCCGTGACGGTCAGAACTGCGGTCGTGTTCTCGGCGACATTGGCGGTCGCGTTCGACGTGAACACCGGGGGATTGATCGGGATGTCTGTGACCGTCACCGCGATGTCCTGCGCTGTCGTGCGGCCGTTGTTGTCGTCGGCCGTGACTTGCACGTCGTAAACATTGTCCGCGCCGACATCGGTGGGTGTCGCGAAATCGGGAGCCGTCTGGAAGGTCAGCACACCGCCGCTGGTAATCGAGAATTTCGCGGCGTCCGCTCCGCCAGTGATGCTGAAGGTGACGGTCTGCGCGGGCTGATCGGCGTCCGTGGCGGTGACGGTTCGCACCGCGGTCACTCCCGTGAAGCCGTTCGCGGTCGCAGCGGAGGTGAAGACCGGGCTGTTGTCGTTCACCGGCGTGACCGTGACGGCGATGCTCTGATTCGTGATACCAAAGTTGCCGTCGTTGGCACGCACGATGACGTTGTAAACATTGTTCGTGCCGGCGTCGGTTGGGTTTTCAAAATCGGGTGCGGCCTGGAAGGTCAGCACACCCTCGTTCGTGATCGAGAACTTGGCCGCGTCCGCGCCACCGAAGATTGAGAACGTGATCGTCTGCGCTGGCAGATCGGCATCGGTCGCCGTGACGGTCAGAACGGCGGTTGTGTTCTCAGCGACATTGGCGGTGTTGGCCGAGGTGAAGACTGGCTCATTCTCGCTGACGGGCGTGACCGTGACGGCGATGTTCTGCGTCGTCGTGCCGCCGTTGCCGTCGCTGGCTTGGACAGTCACGTTGTAGATGTTGTCTTCGCCCACGTCGGTAGGATTCTCGAAGTCGGGAGCCGCTTGGAACGTCAACACTCCGCCGCTGGTGATCGAGAACTTCGATTGATCCGCTCCGCCGACCAGGCTGAACGTGACCGACTGCGCGGGTTGATCGGCGTCGGTGGCCGTGACGGTCAGCACGGCGGTCTCATTCTCAGCCACATCGACTGCAGCGGCGGACGTGAAGACCGGGTTGTTGTCGTTCACGGCCGTAACGGTCACGGCGATGTTCTGCACGGTGGTCGAACCGTTGTTGTCGTTGGCGGTGACTTGGACGTTGTAGACATTGTTCGTGCCGTTGTCGGTCGGGTTTTCAAAGTCCGGAGCCGTTTGGAACGTGAGCACTCCGCCGCTGGTGATCGAGAACTTGCCAGCATCCGCTCCGCCAGTGATCGAGAACGTGACTGACTGCGCCGGCAAATCGGCGTCGGTGGCCGCGACGGTCAACACGGCGGTCGTGTTCTCGGCGACATTGGCGGTCGCGCTGGAGGTGAAGACCGGGCTGTTGTCGTTCACGGGCGTGACCGTCACGGCGATGTCCTGCGTCGTGAGTCCGCCGTGGCCGTCGTTCGCCTGAATGGTCACGTTGTAGATGTTGTTCGTGCCCGCGTCGGTGGGGATTTCAAAATCGGGAGCGGTGACGAACGACAAGGCTCCCGTGGCTGCGACGATCTGAAACTTCGCCGAGTCCGCTCCGCCGACGATCGAGAACGTGACGGTCTGCGCCGGCACATCGGGGTCCGATGTCGTGACGGTCGTGGCCGCCGTCGTGTTCTCCGCGACGTTCTGCGAGGCATTCGACGTGACGACGGGCGAGCCATTCACGTCGAGCAAATACCCGGATGCGTTGAACTGCGGATCGAAGTTCAGCGTGCTGGAGATCGTCAGCCCGTTCTTGGTCGTGAAGTCTCCGGTGTGCGACGCGAACGTCATGATCTGGAACGAGTCGGCCACGTTCGGCACGAACGAGTTCACCAGGCTGACGTTCAAAGTGCCGTTCAGACTCGCGGAACCGGTGATGTTGATCTGATCGAATTGCGTGATGGCCGTCGTCCCGCCGATCTCGATGTTCAGAATGCCGGCCGCTGTCTGCGTGTAGTTGCCGGAGACGTCGAGGCTCCCTGGCGATGTGCCGGGATTCACTTGGCCGGCGTTTCGCAGATGGCCCGTGATGTCACCGTGGCCCTGAAGGACTCCGCCTTGGAGATCCACGCCGGTCGAGTTTGTCGTCACGAGCACACCGTTGAGCGTCGTCGTTCCGGCCGTCTGCGAATACTTCTTGGCATTGCTGACCGTGAAGGTCGTCCCCGCCGCGATGTTCATGCTCCCGGCGTTGGCGAACTCGGTGATCCCGGCGGCTGTCGTGAAGTTACGGCTGTTCTGAATCGTGAAGCTGCCCGCTGCCGCGTTGGTGGCGAAGTTCGTCAGCCCGTTGGCATCCGACTCGTTGACGATCTGCGAGTTGGCCCCGTTGAGCACAACGGTCGCAGCGTTCGTCGTGATCGCCGCGCCGGGGAACATCAACTTCCCGGTGATGTTGAACGTCCCGCCGGTCAGCGTGCCGCCGCTGAAGTTCGACAATTCGCCGCCGCTGATGTTGAGCGTGCGCGTGTCGGCGATGTTGATGATGCCGGTGCCATTGTTCGCAAACGTCGGCGTCGTCCCCGATTGGCTGACCGTCAGATCGCCACCCGTCACGTTGATCGTGCCCGTATTGATGTGATCGGCACTGGATCGGCCAAGCGTGGCCGCCGTGTTCACATTCATGACACCGCTGTTGGCCAGCTCAGCCGAGATCGCGCGTCCGCCTCCCGTACCAGTGTTGACGTTAAGCGTCCCCGTGTTCGTCAGTGTGCCACTGCTTACGGCGAGCGTGGCGTTCTGAGTGTTATCGACGGACTGCAACGTGATCGTGCCTGCGTTCGTGAAGCTGCTGCCCGCGGTGAGCATCGCAGCTCCAAAGGTCGAGTCCCCTTGGATCAGGATCGTCTGGGCTGCCGCGACATCACCGCTCAGCGAACTGCTCTGTCGCATCGAGAACGTCCCGGCTCCGGTGGACCCGTTGCCGATACTCAAGGCCACGGCCGTCAGCTTTGGCGTCCCCGTGACGGTGCCGCCGTTGAAATTGAACGCGGCGCTGGTTATGTCGAACAGACCGGTCGCCGCCAATGTTCCGCCCGCTTGCGTGAAGACCTGGCTGAGTCCGTTGATCGTGAGCGTCTTGTCCGCCGCGATGTTGAAAGCGTTGTTGTTCGTGTAGCTGCCGCTGTTCTTTGAGAACAGCGTGGACTCGTTCAGATTCACGGTGCCGTTGTTGATGAGGTCGGCCGAGATCGCGCGAGCGCCGCCCGTGCCGGTGTTGACATTGATGACTCCCGAAGACGCATTGGTCAGCGTGCTGCCGCTGCTGACGACCAGCGTCGCGGCCTGAGCGTTATCGACGGACTGCAACGTGATTGTGCCTGCGTTCGTAAAACTATTCGCGGCCGTGAGCGTTGCGGCTCCAAAGGACGCATCCCCTTGGATCAAGATCGTCTGGGCTGCCGCGACATCACCGCTGAGCGAACTGCTCTGTCGCATCGAAAACGTCCCGGCTCCGGTGGACCCGTTACCGATGCTCAAGGCCACGGCGGCCAGCTTTGGCGTTCCCGTGACCGTGCCGCCGTTGAAGTGGAACGCGGCGCTGGTCATGTCGAACAGGCCCGTCGCCGCCAATGTTCCGCCCGCTTGCGTGAAGACCTGGCTGCTGCCGTTGATCGTGAGCGTCTTGTCCGCCGCGATGTTGAAAGCGTTGTTGTTCGTGTAGCTGCCGCTGTTCTTCGAGATCAGCGTGGACTCGTTCAGATTCACGGTGCCGTTGTTGATGAAGTCGGCCGAGATCGCACGAGCGCCGCCTGAGCCGGTGTTGACGTTGATGACTCCCGACGCGGCATTGGTGAGGGTGCCACCGCTGCTGACGACCAGCGTGACGGCCTGAGCGTTATCGACGGACTGCAACGTGATCGTGCCTGCGTTCGTGAAGCTGCTGCCCGCGGTGAGCATCGCAGCTCCAAAGGTCGAGTCCCCTTGGATCAGGATCGTCTGGGCTGCCGCGACATCACCGCTCAGCGAACTGCTCTGTCGCATCGAGAACGTCCCGGCTCCGGTGGACCCGTTGCCGATGCTCAAGGCCACGGCGGCCAGCTTTGGCGTTCCCGTGACGGTACCACCGTTGAAATTGAACGCGGCGCTGGTCATGTCGAACAGGCCCGTCGCCGCCAATGTTCCGCCGGCTTGCGTGAAGACCTGGCTGCTGCCATTGATCGTGAGCGCTTCTCCCGAAGCGATGTTGAAAGTGTTGTTGTTCGTGTAGCTGCCGCTCGACTTCGTGAACGTCGTGGACTCGTTGATGTTCACCGTGCCGTTGTTGATCAGATTGGCCGAGACCGTGCGCGTTCCGCCGCCGCCGGCATTGCTGTTGAAGACGCCGCCGGCCGCGTTGGTCAGCGTGCCGCTGGTCAGCGTGAAGTTCGACGAAGACGCGTTGCCGGCGACCGATTCCAGCGTGAGCGTTCCGGAGTTGGAGAAACTGCTCGCTACGGTCAGTGTGCCGGCTCCGTTGTTGTTGTCACCTTGCACGAGCACCGTCTGACCGGCGGCGATGTTGCCGCTGAGCGTGCTGCTGCTCCGCATCGAGAACGTCGCCGCCGCCGTCGAACTTGCTCCGATGTTCAACGCGGCCGCTGTCAGGCGCGGCGTCCCCGTCACCGTGCCACCGTTAAAGTTGAACGCGGCGCTCGTCAGGTCGAACAACGCCGTTGTTCCCAGCAGGTCCAGCGAGCCGCCATTTTGATGAAATGCCTGGCTGGAGCCGTTGATGACCAGCGTCTTGCCGTCCGCGAGGTTGAAGTCCCCGTTGTTCGTGTAGCTGCCGCTGGACTTGGTAAACGTCGTGGACTCGTTGAGATTCACCGTGCCATTGTTGACCAGATTGGCCGCGATCGTCCGGCTGCCGCCTGTGCCGGTGTTGACGTTGATGATTCCGGTGGCCGCGTTGGTCAAGCTCTCCGTCGCGTGCGACACCGCCAAATTGGACGACGACGTGGACGAGAGCGTCTCCAGCGTGATCGTCCCCGCGTTGGTGAATCCATTCGCGGCGGTGAGCGTGGCGGCACTGTTGGACGAGTCTCCCTGAACCAAAATCGTTTGACCGGCCGCGATGTTTCCGCTGAACGTGCTGCTGCCGCGCATCGAGAACGTCGCCGCCCCCGTGGACCCCGCTCCGATATTGAGCGTCGCGAACATCAGCACCGGCGTGCCGGTGACCACCGACGATCCCGCCACGTCGGGCGAGTCGTCGAAGTTGAACGTCGCGCTGATCAGGTTGAACGTACCGTCCACCGCCAGCGTTCCGCCCGCTTGCGTGAAGACCTGGCTGCTGCCGTTGATGGTCAGCGTCTGGTCCGCCGCGATGTTGAAGGCATTGTTGTTCGTGTAGGTTCCGCTGGATTTCGAGAACGTCACGCTGTTGTTGACGTTGACCGTGCCGTTGTTGATCAAGTTGGCGGACATCGACCGCGATCCAGCCGCCGTGGGATCGGGGTTGAAATTCAATGTCCCCGCGTTCGTCAGCGTCCCGCTGGTGACATTGAAGTGCGCGCCCTGACCATTCGCGACCGATTGCAACGTGATCATTCCCGAATTCGTGAATCCATTGGCGGCCGTCAGCGTCGCCGCGCCAAAGGTGTTGTCTCCTTGAACGAGGATCGTCTGAGCGGCGGCGATGTCTCCGCTGAGTGTGCTGCTGGACCGCATCGAGAACATTGCCGCTCCGGTCGAACCGTTGCCGATACTCAACGCCGCCGCGATCAGGCGAGGCGTTCCCGTGATCGTGCCGCCATTGAAGTTGAATGCCGCGCTCGTCAGATCGAACTGACCGCCTGCCGTCAGCGTTCCGCTCGCTTGCGTGAAAATCTGGCTGCTGCCGTTGATCACGAATGTTTTGCCCGACGCGATGTTGAAGGCGTTGTTGTTCGTGTAGCTGCCGCTGGACTTTGTGAACGTCGTGTCCGTGTTGATGTTGACCGTGCCGTTGTTGATGAGATCGGCCGAGACCGCCCGCGTGCCGCCACCGCCGACGTTGCTGTTGAATACGCCGCCCGCCGCATTGGTCAACGTGCCGCTGCTCAGCACGAAGTTCGACGATGACCCGCTGCCGCTGACCGACTCCAGCGAGATCGTCCCTGCGTTCGAGAAGCTGCTCGAAGCCGTGATCGTCGCCGCGCCAAAGGCGTTGTCTCCTTGAATCAAGATCGTCTGGCCGGAGGCGACGTTGCCGCTGAGTGTGCTGCTGGATCGCGTCGAGAACGTCGCCGCTCCGGTCGAACCCGCACCGATATTCAAGGCTGCCGCCACGAGTCGCGGCGTTCCCGTGATCGCGCCGCCGTTGAAGTTGAACGCGGCACTGGTCAGGTCGAACTGCCCGGTCGCCGCCAGCGTTCCTCCCGCTTGCGTGAAGACCTGGCTGCTGCCGTTGATCGTGAATGTCTTGCTCGAAGCGACGTTGAAGGCGTTGTTGTTCGTGTAATTGCCGCTCGACGTCGAGAACGTCGTGTCCGTGTTGATGTTCACGGTGCCGTTGTTCGTCAGGTTCGCGGAGACCGTCCGCGTGCCGCCACCGCCGATGTTGCTGTTGAACACGCCACCAACCGCGTTGGTCAACGTGCCGCTCGTCACGATGAAGTTGGATGACGATCCGCTGCCGTCCACGGATTCCAAGGTGATGGTGCCCGCATTCGTGAATCCGCTCGCGGCGGTCAACGTGGCCGCGCCAAAACTGTTATCTCCTTGGATCAAAATCGTCTGTCCCGATGCAATGTTCCCCGTGAGCACACTGCTGCTGCGAGTGGAGAACGTCGCCGCTCCGGTCGCACCTCCGCCGATGTTCAAAGTCGAAGCGATGATCTGCGGTGCTCCCGTGACCGTGCCGCCGTTGAAGTTGAACGTGCCGCCGGTCGTCGAAAAGACGCTGGACGACTCGACGATCAAGTTGCCGGCGTTCGTGAACGTCGAGGGAGTCGCGAAGTTCCGGCCGTTCTTGATCGTGAAGTTGCCGCCGGCCGCGTTGTTGTTGAAGCCGGACAGAGCGTTGGTGTTCGATTCGTTGACGATCTGCGAAGAGGCTCCGTCAAGCACGATGGTCGCGGCGTTGGTGGTGATCGCCGCGCCATCGAATTTCAGAATTCCAACGACGTTGTAAATACCGTCGGTCAGCGTGCCGCCGCTGAAGTTCGTGAACGAGCCGCCGCTGAGGTTCAGCGTCCGGCCGCTGGCGATCGTGAAGGTGCCCGTGCTGCTGTTCGTGAACGTGGGGGTCGTGCCCGATTGCGTCACCAGCAGATCGCCACCGTTGACGTTGATCGTGCCGCTATTGGTATGATCGGCCGAATCCTTATTGATGGTCAGCCCCTGCGCGACGGTGATGAGTCCTTGATTGTTGAGCTGCGCATTGAGATTGCGAGCACCACCGGTCCCGGCCAGCGACTGAATCGTGCCGGCCACCGCGTTGGTCAGCGTGCCGCTGGTGACGTTCAGCGTCGCGGTCTCGCCGGAGCCGTTGATCGCGGTCAGTTCGATCGCGCCGTTGTTCGTGAAGCTGTTGGCCACCGTCAGGGTCGCGGTTCCGACGCTGCCGTCGGCTTGCACGCGAATGGTAGAGCTTCCGTTGGTCGTCAATGCGCCGTCAATGGTGCTCGCGCCGCCGTCTGCTTTGACCAGCAACAGCCCCTGATTGCTCAACGCGGTCGAGATCGTGCTGCCCAGCAGATTGACTGTCGCGGAGTTCGTCAGAGTTCCCGTGCCTCCAAGTGATAGTCCGTCGAGCGTCAAGACTCCCGTTGCGCTGACCGTAATCGCGTTGTTGATGGTCGAGTTGGTCGCCGTGTTCCGGTCAATCGTGAACGTCCCGCCGGAGATCGCCAACGCCGCCTCGGTCGTGAGGCTGTTGATCGTCACGTCGTTGGTCGAAGTGACCGTGATCCCGGAAAACTCGGCACCGATGACAACATCGTCGGTTGCCGTCGGAAGTTGATCGTTGTCCCAGTTGAGCTGGTCGTTCCAATCGTCGGTGGCCCCGCCGCCATCCCACACGCCCGCGAGAAGTGCTCGCGTTTCCAAAAGCTCCATCGGTGCAATTCGTCCCGCTTTTCGCAGATTCGGGCGTCGTCGCTCGCGGCACCCCAGCGTGCGGATTTGCGTGCGAATCGTCTCTAACCAGTGGAACAATCTCATGATGTTTGCCCTTTTTGAGACCCTTTGGAGGTGACGCCGGCCCTCGGCTGCCAACAACATTCCCTACCCTGTCAGGCGAGAATAGCCGGTCTCAGCCGCCAGCAAAGTGACGAGAACGCCAAGAACAGCGGGGAGCCGCGCGATCAACGGAATCCCGCAGCCGTTCTGGACGAGGCGAAAAGTCGCTTCGGTCTTTGGCTGCAAGGAGTTAGGATGTTGCTACCGACTGTGGAGATTGCCGCGAAGGACATGGGATGACTCAGGCCATGCTGGAAGACGACAGCCTTCAATGCTGTCTGACACGTTTTGCCGCAGGCGACGATTCCGCCCTGAACGACCTGCTAGGCCGAGCGACCGCACGGCTGGAACAACTCACGCGAGCGATGTTTCGCGATTTCGCGCGGGTCCATCGCTGGGAAGAAACTTCTGACGTGATGCAGAACGCTTCGCTGCGTCTGTATCGAGCGTTGCAAACCACCCGGCCGACCGACGTGCGTGGGTTCTATGCACTGGCTGCGTTGCAAATCCGTCGTGAACTGACGGATTTGGCTCGGCGATACTTTGGCCCGGAAGGTCTTGGGACGAATTACGAAACCTGCGAACTTTGGCCCGCAGACACGAGTACTGCCAATGCGTTCGACGTGTCGTCCTCGTCGAGTAGCTTCGATCCTCAACGCTTGGCCTCTTGGACCGACTTCCACAAACAGGCGGAGCAACTGGAGCCAGAAGACCGTGAGGTCTTCGACCTCATCTACTACCAAGGTTTGTCACAGGCCGTAGCGGCTGCCGTTCTTGGAGTCTCGGAACGAACGATCCAGCGTCGTTGGCAGAGTGCTCGCCTGGCTCTGCATGACGCGCTCGACGGCCGCCTGCCGGGTTGAGAGGCAAATGGAACGTAGCGACAAGCTGCCAGCTTGTTGCTGAAGCTCCGCAAGCTGGCAGCTTGTGGCGACGGCTTTTGTTGGCCTTTAAGATGCCGGAAACCTCGTGAGTGCCGGGCATGGCGTTGTCGATCGATCAATTCATCAATGAAGTGGCTGCGAGCGGTCTGGTTCCCGCTGCCGAGTTGCTCACATGGCTCTCTGCGATCCCAGAGACGCAGCGACCGAAGAGCGGCGAAGAGCTGGCGCGTGAGTTGGTCCAGCAAAAGAAGCTGACGCAGTTCCAAGCCGAGCAAATCTATGCCGGCCAAGGTAAGTCGCTGACGCTGGGGAACTACCTCATTCTCGACAAGCTCGGTCAGGGAGGGATGGGACTGGTGCTCAAGGCGATGCACCTGCGAATGGAGCGGATCGTCGCTCTCAAGGTGATGTCGCAGGCGGGCATGAGATCGCCGGACGCCGTCCAGCGGTTTCACCGAGAGGTCAAGGCGGCGGCGAAACTCAATCACCCGAACATCGTGACGGCCTACGATGCCGATGAATCCAACGGCACGCATTTCCTGGTGATGGAGTACGTCGAAGGCGCGAACTTGTCGGCACTCGTGAAAGAATCTGGCCCGCTGCCTGTCGAACAGACGATGCAGTACATCCTTCAGGTCGCCCGTGGGTTGGAGTATGCGCACTCGCGTGGCGTGATCCATCGGGACATCAAGCCGTCGAATTTGCTGCTGTCGCCGGGCCAAGGGACAAGGGCTGAGGGGCAAGAGGAAGTTCAGAACTTGCAGCGGCCCTTGCCTCTCAGCTCTCAGCCCTCAGCCGTCCTCAAAATTCTCGACATGGGCCTGGCTCGGATCGACGAGGGAGCAAACGCTCAAGCGGAGCTGACCACGACTGGCGCGGTGATGGGGACGGTCGATTACATGGCTCCCGAACAGGCGTTGAGCGCGAAGTCCGCCGACGCTCGCAGCGACATTTACAGCTTGGGAATCACGCTGTGGTATTTGCTCACGGGGCGAGTCGCCTACGACGGTGACTCGCTCATGGCCAAGCTGCTGGCGCATCGAGACGCCGTGATTCCATCGCTGGCCGAAGAACTCCGCAGGGTGGGTCAAGCATCGGGCAGCCCACCATCAAACGGCGCATTGGGGGCAGGATCACAGACGGCATCGAGCGGTGGGCCTCGCGGACTCGAACCACCCAACCAGGCGGTCGATGCGATTTTCCGCAAGATGGTGGCGAAACAGGCCAAGGACCGCCACCAGTCGATGACGGAGGTCATTCGTGATCTGGAACGCTGCTTATCGGGGATGCCGCCGAGTGACACGGTCCCTCTCTTCATTGGGACGGAGATCTCCCAAGCCGCCGCTGAAGCAGAAACGGTGATGTTGTCAGGGGTGGATCGAGGAACCGATCCTCATACCGAGCGATCGATGACGTTGGAAGGAGCGAGTCTGCGAAGCTCGGCAGCAGCGGGTCGAACGAACAAGATGCGGTTGGCTCTGTTCGGATCGAGCGCCGTAGCCGTCATTGCTGTCCTTGCGATCGTGTTTTCGAGAAACAACCAACCAGATCAGCGGCTCGGACAAAACGAATCCTCCAGAGCAAGTCAGGGTGCCTCAGAGCCGAACGAAGTCATTTCGCAAGCGACCCAAAATCCGTCGAATAAGCCCTCTGCCCCGGACTTTGCTTTGGATTTTGATTTCCAGCGTCACCCATCCAGACGCGTCACCATTCCGCTGGCGAGCCTTGATCCGAATCTTCCTTGGACTCTGGAAGGCTACATTCGGCCAGCCGATATTCCGGACCATAACCACGGGCTGCCCGCGATCTTTGAAGGTGATCCTTGGCAATTGGATTTGAATCATTGGACGCTGCGATTGGTCGAACAATCTGGCTCGCTGCAACAGCAGCCGAATCGCTCCGAAAATGTGATCGCGGAGAAGCTGGCCGAGAAATGGCGTGGCCGACGAGTGCATTTGGCAGGTGTTTTCGACGGCAAGCAAGCTGCTCTGTTTGTTGATGGCAAGCTCATCGGCAAAGCCCCGTCCAAGTTTCTTCCCAAACAACATCCGGGCAAGTTGCTCTTGGGAGTGCGCTTCAGCGGCCGCATGGACGAATGGCGAATCTCAAAGGTTGCCCGCTATGACGACGACTTCACTCCGCCACTGCGTTATGAATCCGATGCCGATACGTTGGCCCTGTTTCACTTCGACGACGGCGAAGGGGACCGGCTGCGTGATTCCTCCGGTAACAACCATCATGGCGAGATCACCGACGCGACGTGGGTGAGAACAGACGTGATCGAACCGTCCGAGTCCGCCTCTCCGAACTACGCTTTGCAGTTCAGCAAGTTTAGTCACCGCGTGGAACTTCCTGCGATCAAGCTGAAGCCGAGCGAGACACACACGGTTGAAGCCTTCGTCACTCCCGCAAACGAGCACGTTCCAGCAATGACTTGGGGACACTTCGTCTCTCTCAAGGACCAGCTTGCGCTGCAGATGCACGATGAAAACGTCTGCAGCTTTAACGCTCGCTTGATCCAGCCGAGCGGAGAACGCCGGCTCTTCAATACGCGAGCATCGAAACTGCTCAAGGGCCGACGTACTCACGTCGCCGGAGTCCAGACTGTGGGCGATGTGCGACTCTTCGTGGACGGCAAGCTGGTGAACGTCACTCCAACAGAGGGGACGCTACTTGCGGAAACAATGTACCCCGGCGTCCTCGGCGGCGGCTCGGGCAGTATGGGCTTTTTTGATGGGGTCATCGACGAGGTCCGTATTTCCAACACGGCCCGCTACGACGGAGACTTCACTCCTGAAACTCGATTCAAAAGCGATGAGAAGACGCTGGCCCTGTACCACTGCGACGAAGGGACCGGCCTTGAGTTGAAGGATTCGTCCGGCAATGGGCATCACGGCAAGATTTACGGCGCACAGTGGGTGAAAGTGAATGACCCCATCGTGGTCGAGAGCGCGCCTTCTCCTCCGTGGACGGATTGGCTAGGGCCGAAGCTGAAACGGGGCGACTTCATTGGCAATCGCGACGGCTGGCTGGTCGAAGGGGATTCGATCACGACCGACCGAGTCATTCAGGGAATTGAAGTCTTACCAGTCGGCACCCGCGACGCGGCCATCAGAGTGACTTATCTCCTCCGCGATTCCAGGGGCATTCAGCTCTCCGGGCGAGAAAATAAGACGGGCGAGACGCTGGATTTTAGTTACTTCGCCGAGGACAACGGCGAGAAGATCCAGATTGCCACGATGGGTAAAAAGGACGCTTACAAAAATCTCGCCGCGCAAGCTGTGCCGGCGAACATCGAGAAAACCGCGCCGCGGACTCTTGAGTTCCGTCTCCTTGGTGAAACGCTGACGCTCACACTGAACGGCTCCGTCGTGCTCACCGTCAAAGATTCCGCTCGATCCGAAGGGTTGTTCGCCCTGGCGGCTTTGAAAGGAGTCTTGATTCAAAAAGTCGAGTATCAAAAGCTGGATGAACTGGCCTCGAAGACGACCGCCGTGTCTGAGAGAGCCAACGCCAGTATTTCGCCGCCGAACACCACGTCGTCGCCGGATGATGTCTGGCTCGATGTACTTCCACTGATCGATCCGCAGCGTGATAAGCAGCATGTGACGGGCTTCACCGACAAGAACGACTGGCGGATGCTCGATGGCGAACTCGTTTTGGTCGGTGAAGATAAAGGAGGGAAGCTGGTCACCCCTGTGCGCATCACCGGCCGAAATATGGAAGTCGAGTTCGATATCACACGCACCTCTGGGACATCGAACTTCGTGCTGGACTTGCCCCACTCTTTGGGGCCAATCCCGATTGAAGTGAGCCGAAGCGGCAGCGACGTCCAACTCGGAAAATCCTTGACCGTCATCGGAAAGTACTCGTTGACGACCGGCAAACGAGTCACATTTCGCTGCCAGATGACGAAGCTCGATCAACAAGACGTGATCGAAGTCTTCGCGGACGGAAAGTCGGTTGGTCGCTGGCAGGGTCAACGCGATGCCCTCGTGGCTCCGCCTATTCCGACCACTCGTATGACCATCAATCCCGGCCCGAGTTTTTTCATGCCATCGCGGACCAGTTGGACCATCCACCGCCTCCGCATCCGTGCTCCCGGCGGTTCGGTAGAACCGATCCGTACCGCCAATGTCAATGACGCAGATCGATCTGAGCCTGCTCGTGCCAAGGCTCCCTTTACCACCATGCAGGCGCGGACGCATCAGGACGCATGGGCCAAGCACCTCGGCATAACTGTCGAGACAACGAATACTTTCGGCGCGAAAATGGTCCTCATTCCGCCCGGCGAGTTCCTCATGGGAAGCAGCGACGAGCAGATCACAGCAGCGGCCAAAGAGATGGAGGAAAGCACGGCGAGTCAAACAGTCATCGACCACATCCAGAAATCCGAGCGTCCGAAACATCGGGTCGTGATCACAAAGCCGTTTCTCATGGGAGCCACCGAAGTCACACTCGGCCAGTTCAAGAAGTTCATCGCCGCGACAGAACGTCAGACGACTGGGGAGAAGCAAGCGACGGACGCATCGAGCCGGACGTATCTCCGGCCTGGTTATCCCGTCACCGATGACTCACCCGTGTCGGTGGTGACTTGGGATGAGGCCACGGCGTACTGCAACTGGCTCTCAGATCGTGAGCAGGCCCTCTATCGCCTGCCGACCGAAGCCGAGTGGGAATACGCCTGCCGAGCCGGCACCGAAACCTTGTGGTCCTGGGGTGATAGCCGGACGCAATCCATCCGGTATGCCTGGACCATCAAGAATTCCGAGATGCGTTCTCACCCGGTCGCGACCAAGCTGCCCAATCCCTTCGGGCTGTTCGATCTGCACGGAAACGTCTCGGAATGGTGCCAGGATCGTTTTGATGAAGCCTGGTATTCCAGGTCACCGTCGGACGATCCCCTCGGATCAGGCCCGAACGCACACACGCTGTCGGTTCGAGGTGGCAGTTGGGATTACAACTCCATCGAGCGGAGTGCCTACCGCACCGGCTTCACCCATCACATTTGTGACTACACCATCGGCTTCCGCGTTGTGCAAGAGATCGAATTCTCCAAGGAGCAAGCCTCTCCCGATCGCCGTGCCGCCGAATGGGTGATCGCTCAAGGAGGACGAGTGCGTCTGAAGGATCGATCTGGCGAGATTTCCACCGTGGCCGATCTGCCTCAGAGTGACTTCAAGGTGTTGCAGGTCAATTTGAACAAACAGAGGTTGTCTGGTAGTCATGCCGATCTCGTCCCACTGCGTGGTTTGCAGCAAGTCGTGTTTATTGGCTTGGACGCGTCGAACGTGTCCGCCGAAGGTCTCGTCGGATTAGCCAGCATCCCATCACTGGAACGAATCAGCGTTGGCGGTGGGGCCTCGCCGCTGGGTGACGACCGAGTGGCCGCCATCAGCAAGATCAAGACTCTGCAAAAGGCTTTTCTCGTCAACGCGAAACTCACTCCAGCGCAATGTGCCGTCCTGGCCGCCAAGATGCCGCAAGCCGTCGCGTTTGATTTCACAGAGAACAGCCTGCTTGATGACGCAGCCATTGAGCCGCTCGGAAAATTGTCGAAGTTGGAAAGCCTGCAACTGAATCGCACCCAGGTCACCGCGGCCGGCGTGGCTGCACTCCAAAAATCACTCCCCAATTGCAAGATTCAATGGGACGGCACAGGTCAGTGAGTGCTGGGGTGTGGGCGGGTTGGCGTCAATTCCTTCCGAGATTCCGTGTCGGCTGGCAGGGCCAGGTCTCGCTTTGAAGAATAGCCACGGCGTTTCCGTCGTCCGGCAAGAAATTGGTGGATCGAAGGCTCATGGCAACCCAACTGACCGACCGGCTGTGCGAGCTTGCGCTGCTCTGGGAAGAGCGGCGAAGTCTCGGCGAATCGGTATCGGTCGAGGAACTTTGCCGCGATGAACCGGAGCTGCTTGTCCCGCTGCGCGAACGGATCGCAAAGCTCGAACGGATGAATGCTCTGCTGGGGCCAGAGACGATTGACCTCGCGGTCACGACGGCAGGAACTGCCTCCAATTTGGATCGTCCGGACGCGACCGCACAGGTGGCCGGCGAGACGCTAATCGCTCAAACGAGCTACCGCATTATCCGTCCGCACGCGCAGGGAGGCCTGGGCGAAGTGCTGCTCGCGAACGACGAGCGGCTCGGACGACCGATCGCGCTGAAGCGGATCAAAGAATCTTTTGACCGTGATCCGGAACGTCGTCAGCGATTCCTACGCGAGGCGGAGATCACGAGTCATCTCGAACATCCGGGTATCGTGCCCGTGCATGGCGTCTGTGAAGACGAGGCCGGCCGACCGTGCTATGTGATGCGGTTCATCGAAGGAGAAACCTTGCTGGCCGCGATCCAACGGTTTCATGCCGAAGACACGCCGGCGCGCGATCGCGGTGAGCGGCGATTGGCTCTGCGACAACTGCTGACGCGATTCGTCGCCGCCTGCAACACCGTGGCCTACGCTCACAGCCGAGGGGTCATTCATCGCGACCTCAAACCTGCCAACATCATGCTCGGCCCTTACGGTGAGACGCTGGTCGTCGATTGGGGACTGGCGAAAAGTAGCCCTGTCGCTCCGCGACAGGAATTGCCGTGCGCAGTTTCAGCATCTGATGACACAACGACGTCAACGGCGCGCTCGGCTTTCCTGTCGCAGAGCGACAGGGCTACGTTGACTCAAACCGGCACGGCGTTGGGAACACCGGCGTTCATGAGTCCCGAACAGGCCGCCGGTCGAATCGAAGAACTCGGACCAGCGAGCGACATCTACAGTCTGGGCGCGACGCTGTTCGCACTGCTCACCGGCAAGGCTCCGTTCGAGGGTCTGGAGTTGGGCGTGTTGTTTGATCGTCTGGAGCGTGGCGTGGTCGTGTCGCCCCGATCCATCAATGCGAACGTGTCTCGCCCACTGGATGCGATTTGCTTGAAAGCGATGTCTCGCGAACCAAGCCAACGCTACGCGACGGCGGTGGAGTTGGCGGAAGACATCGAGCACTGGTTGGCCGACGAACCAGTGGCCGCATATCGCGAGCCGCTGCTCGCGCGGACGTCCCGATTCGCTCGGCGTCATCGAGGCGCTGTCACGGCGGCGAGCGTCACCGTGCTCTCGCTGGCCGTCGCGAGTTACTTGATTGCCACCGCTGTGAGTGAACGCCGGCTGACGTCACTCACGCACGAAATCGACGTCGGCTTGGATGCGCGTGAATGGAATGACTCGCATCTGGCCCAGATGGATTCGCTGGTCGAACGGCTCTCGAAACACGCTCCCGACCAAGCGTTGTTGGCTCGCGAGCGGATCGACCTGCGGCTGAACGATGTCATTCACGGCGGACTGCAACAACAACGGCTGGAGCCAACCAGCGTCGCGCATCTGGAAGGGCTGCTCAAGCAGTTGGAATCTCGCGATCCTCAGCGAGCCTCACCCTTGCGCAGCATCTTTCAGCAACGGCTGCGCGATTGGGAACCGGTGTTCGAGTTGAAGTCGCCGTTTGCCAATCAAGCAGAGGTCTTCGGGAAAGCGCTCTTTCCGATCGAAGCGGGCGCATTGCTGCGTCCGGCACCCAAAGTGGAAACGGAACTCAGCCGCGACGCGGCTTCCGTGCTCACAAAGATCTCTTCGCCCGTTCGTGCTCAGCTTCGCGCGGAGTTCGAGTTGCCGGACGGCCCCTTGCCGGAGTTCGGTTTGCTGATCGACGCGCGAAAACTTCTACCGGACCCCAAGATTGGGCGTCTCAAGGCGACGATTCACAGTTATGCGTTTCTGGTTTCTCCACCGCGTGCCAAGCCAACGGAAAACACGGACGAGGAAGTCGGGCCGAGCCAAATCATGACACCCGGCCAGCGAGTCGTAGAGATTCGCATTCTGCGGAACGGCATCGTGCAACGGCAGGAGGAAGCGTCATTGCCGTCCGGGCCAGTGACGATGACGGTCAGCCGCGAGGGAGATCAGCTTCAAGTTCAGCTCAATGAATTTCCGCCGCTCGTGTTTCACGATCCATTTCCGCTGCGCGGCGACAAGTCTGGTTCGTTCGGAGTCGTGTTGCCGCTGCAAGTTCGATTGGCGCAGTTGACGGGCTTCCGACAGCCGTTGCCCGCCGGGGCCAGCCCACTGGAACAGGCGGATGAATCTTTCGCGCAGTCTCGGTTTGAGGAAGCCTTGAGGCACTATCAAGCCGCCGCTCGCACGGCCGTTGGCGAGACGGCTTTGGAGGCGCGTTACAAATCCGGTCTGTGCCTGTTGCGTTTGAATCGCACCGAGAACGCCGCCGAGTTGCTTGAGCAAGTGGCCGCCACTGCGACCGGACGCTGGGCGTTGCTCGCAAGCTGCCAGCTCTGGTCCTTGCGCACGAAGGCCCGTCAGTTGGAGGCCGCCGACGCGATCCACGACAGCATCAACACGCGATACCGAGTCCGCGATTTGTACGCGACCGTCCCCACCGAACTGCGCGAGGAAATTCTGAAGTCCTACCAGACGTATGGCGTGCAACACTTTCTCTACAACCCGGAACGCATCCGCAATCTGGAGCGAGCACTCGCGGCATTCAAACTCTTGGGGCAAACTCCCAACGAGCGAATCCGCACCAGTTTGATTCGTGCCTATCGTCTGATCGGTGAAGAAGACAAAGCACTCACGCTGGCTCTCGAATCTTTGCAGCTTTCAACCACCAGCGCCGGCGCGTTCGCGACGACACATTTGGAAGACGTCTGTTGGTTGCAGCGCCGGCGAGGCGACGCCGCGATCGCCTTGAAAGACCTGGACCGCCGACTCAAGGCCGCGCCGCGAGTCACGCCAGATGACCTTTACAACACTCAAATCCTGATGGTCGAGAAATCGCGCACGCTGATCGCACTCGAACAATGGGACGCGGCCGAGAAACTGCTCGCGGAGATGACGGCCGAGCATCCCGTCAATTCCAAGAACTCGCACGCGATGTGCTCCGCCAATTTGATGCTCGGCTTCCTGCGCGATCGGCGCGGCGACTCGGAGGGGGCGAAGCAAGCCTGGCGTCAGGGGCTTCTGAAGAATGCAGACGGCACGGAACCCGGACGCTCCACCCGGATCAGTTTCACTTCGTCGAGCGTCAATGTGCTGCTCTCGCACCTCATCATGGCTGCGAACTGCGGCGAACTCGATGACGCACTCGCCGAACAGATTCACAAACGGTTGACTTCGACGCTCAGCGAGAACCCACAGACAACTCAATTCGTGGCGTCCCTCGGCACGCCCACCAAGGAGTACCGCAAGATGTGGCTGACTCCGCGCGGCCGCGACTGGGCACGCCGCATCGCGTTCCGAGACCTCTCGTTCGCCGACTACGTTCAAGTCCCCGTATTGCTCACGATGCACCAAGGGCTGCGCGACCTGACCTTCGCCGCCGAACCAACCGCCGAGCAAGACGAACTCCTCTGGACCTTCTGCCGTGACCTGCATGCGGCGTACTCGCGCGGCGAAGTCGGCATGGCTGAAATCCTGCAACTGGTCCTGACCTGGAAAGGAACCACCAACGCGCTCGGCTGGGCGGGAGTGGCTCCCAAACTGGCGAAACCGTTGCGTGCTCAAGCGGCCTACTTCGCCGGCATTCGCTACCAGCGTTTGAAACGTCCCCAAGAGTCGGATCAGTTTTTGAAAACTGCTCACACCGACGCCGAACCGACGTCCGACATTGCTCGCCTAGTCGGAGGTGCGATCAAAGACGCACCGAATCGGTGAAATCCGCCGTTCGAAACAAAAAACGCCCGGCTCAAACTCGCCGGGCGTTGGGTTCGTCAACACGATCTCGTCGATCTACTTCACCAATCCCGCCGCACGCATCTTGCTGGCGTTGCCGGCTTGGCCGAAGGCGACCATGCGGGCGATGCAGACTTTTTTCATCGCCTCGCGAGCTGGCTTCATGAAATCGCGCGGGTCGAATTTGTCGGGCGTGGTCATCATCACCTGCCGGACGGCGGCTGCCATCGCGATGCGGTTGTCGGTATCGACGTTGATCTTTCGCACGCCGTGCTTGATGCCGCGCTGAATTTCTTCAACCGGCACGCCCCAAGACTGCTTCATGTCGCCGCCGTATTTGCGGAGCAGGTCGGTCAATTCCTGTGGCACCGACGAGCTGCCGTGCATCACGATGTGCGTGTTCGGCAAGCGTCGATGAATCTCTTCGATCAAGTCCATCTTGAGCACTGCACCGTCCGGCTTCTTGTTGAACTTGAACGCTCCGTGACTCGTGCCGATCGCGACGGCGAGGGCATCGACGCCCGTCTCGGCGACGAATCGTTCGGCTTCCTCCGGGTCGGTCAGGTGAGCCATCTCCGGCTCTGGTTCTTGTTCCAAGTCTGCATCGTGCGCGGCTGCGGCGACGGGCTTCGGCGGAGCCTTCGTCTCCTGTCCGACGGTGCCCAGGCAGCCGACTTCACCCTCAACTGAGACGTTGAGCGCGTGTGCGACGAGGCACACTTCCTTTGTGACCTTCGCGTTGTAGTCGTAGGACGCGGGAGTCTTCGCATCCGGCATCAGCGAGCCGTCCATCATCACGGACGTGAACCCATTGCGGATCGCGCTGTAGCAGGTCGCTGGCTCATTGCCGTGGTCCTGGTGCATGACGATTGGAATGTCGGGATAAAGTTCGGAGGCAGCGAGCATCAGATGTCGCAGGTAGTTGTCCTGCGAGTACGACCGCGCTCCGCGCGAGGCCTGCACGATCACGGGCGAGTCGGTTTCACGAGCCGCCTCCATGATCGCTTGAATT
>CAZILR010000003.1:0-407 GCA_964539995.1 uncultured Planctomyces sp. | reverse complement strand
TCCATGTTGTTGACGTTCAACGCGGCCACGCCGTAGTTGTTTTCGGCGGCATGATCCAGCACCACTCGCATCGGAACCAAAGGCATTGCAAACTCCAAAATCAGCGGTCAAAGCGATCCGTCCGCAGCCCAGGAGCACTCGGCAAATCTGCGGCGGCGAGGTTTCCACAAGAAAGCGTCGCCGGGAACTCGGCCGACATGACCGTGCGTCGCGAGACGCCGTTCCCCGTGATTGACACGGGGCGGATTATCCGAATGGGCCGCCTCGCTGGCAACCGAGTCATTTCGCCGGCGAGCACAGCTCGACAACGAACCCATCCGGATCATTCAGAAAGACTTGCACGAATCCATCTGGCCGCGATTTTGGCGGCGAAACGATTTTCATCCCAAGTTCTTGTGCCCGTGCGT
>CAZILR010000002.1:44770-45619 GCA_964539995.1 uncultured Planctomyces sp. | reverse complement strand
AGTTCCTGAAGCGATTTCGGCTCTCCGACATCTGTGTTGATTGGACCCATCAGCCGGAACGCGCTAGCGTCCGGCTTTGTGGTGAGCTCTTGCATCCGAACCGGACGCTAGCGCGTTCCGGCTGATCAAAGTGAGTGCCATTGGGCGTTGGTCGCTCATCTTCAACGAGTGGGGAGCATGGATCATGTCGCGAGCGACGTTTACAGTTTCGTCGCGCGGCTCTCGTCGATGAGCCTGCCGAAACTACCTGGGATTCGCATGTCGCAGACCTTGTCCACCTCCGTGCGTTTGATCGAACAGGCCAAACGGCACGAGCCGGCGGCGTGGGAGCGGTTGGCTCAGTTGTATGGTCCGTTGGTGTATGGGTGGGCTCGGCAGAGCGGCTTGCAGCCCAGCGACGCGGCGGATGTGGCTCAGGATGTGTTTCGGTCGGTGTTTCAGGCGATTGAACGCTTTGACCAGGAACGTCCGGACGGGCGGTTTCGGAGTTGGTTGCTGGGAGTGACTCGCAATCGGTTGCGGGATTTTTTTCGGAGTCAGCAGCAGCAGCCGGTGGGAGTCGGCGGGACGACGGCCCACATGGGGATTCAGCAGGTGCTCGACCAGGCGCTCAGCGAGCGGAGCTTGGCGGCCTCAACCAAATCGCTGGCGATGCGGGCGCTGGCGATGATCGAAACCGACTTCGAGGAAACGACGTGGCGGGCGTTCTGGCGAACGGCGATTGAGGGACATGCCCCGCAAAAGGTCGCCGAAGAATTGGGTCTCTCGGTCGCGTCGGTTTACAAGGCCAAGTCGCGCGTCTTGCAACGGCTGCGTGAAGAGTTGGGGGAAACGCTGGAATCGGATGAG
>CAZILR010000002.1:38115-44760 GCA_964539995.1 uncultured Planctomyces sp. | reverse complement strand
TTTGAGATTTGGAATTTGAGATCTCAAATTTCAGATTTCAAAACACGGACGGCCGGGGGCGGCGATCCTAACAAGAAGATTTTCCTGTCAGACTTTCACGAATCTGGTGGTGATGGCGAGTTCTGACGAGGCGAGAATCATGGCCGCGACCTGTCCTCCCAAAAACACGTTAAGCCGATTTGCGGCAGGGAGGTTGTCGTCCGAGGACATCGACGAAATCGCCGCGCACCTGGAAACCTGCGGGGCGTGTCAGGCTGAGTTGGAGACGGTCGGAGACCAGGACGACCTTTTGCAGGCACTGGAGTTGGCCGACGATCAGGTGCAGCAGTTTTCGGCGGAGCCGGCCTGCGCGTGCCTCGTGGCGCAGATGGCGGATGCGTCGCGCACGGAGTGTGAATCGTTTCTGTCGGTCAACGGGCCGGCGGCCCGATCGGCGGACGAACGCACGGGACGCGAGCCGAATGACACCGCGGCCGGCGTGCGCTTCGGGCAGTATGTCTTGCTGCGGCAGATCGGGCGCGGCGGTATGGGGGCGGTCTATCAGGCGTTGCACACGCATCTCGAACGGGTCGTCGCGATCAAGATGCTGGCGTCGGATCGGATGAAGGACGCCGATGCGGTCGCGCGATTCGAGCGTGAGATGCGGGCGGTCGGGCGGCTGGAGCATCCGCAGATCGTGCGGGCGATGGATGCGGGTGAGCATGACGGCGTCCATTTCCTGGCGATGGAATTTGTGCATGGGCCGGATGTGTCGGCGGTCGTGAACGGCGTCGGGCCGCTGCGCATCGCGGATGCCTGTGAGATCGCTCGGCAAGCGGCGTTCGGTTTGGATTACGCCTTTCGCCGCGGGCTGGTGCATCGCGACATCAAGCCGTCGAACCTGATGCTCGACGTGGGGGAGGATGTGGAGCACGCGGCTCGCGTGCGAGTCCTGGATTTCGGTCTCGCGCTGTTGGAAGACAATCGTGGTGTCGCGGTCACGGGACTGAATTCCGGTGGCGAGAACAGCGAGTTGACCGGCGCGGGGCAGTTGATGGGGACGTTGGATTACATCGCTCCCGAACAGATCGGCAGCAGTCATGACGTCGATGTGCGAGCGGACATTTACAGTCTCGGCGCGACGTTGTTCAAACTGTTGACCGGGACGGCTCCGTTTGCGAGGGACGCTTCGAGCAATCCCGCCGTGCGCCTGCACGCGATTCGGAACAGCGATGCGCCGCTGGTTTCGGGAATGCGAAGCGACTTGCCGGTCGAGCTGGCGGCGTTTGTCGCGCGGATGTTGTCGCGCGATCCGGCGGCTCGGCCGCAGACGCCGATGGAAGTCGCGGGCGCGCTCGCTCCGTTCGCGGATGGTGCGGATTTGAGGCGGCTGGCGCTGACCGTTTGGAATCCCGAAGCCACGCTGGTCACGCTGCGCGAACTGCCGTCGATCCTCGCCAAGCAGCGCGAGTTGCTGGACGCGACGTTGCCGCATTTGCTGCCGAGCGGCGAACGTCCGCCGCGCGAGCCGACAACTGATCGGTTGCAGCACGACGAGACGGGGACAAGGCTGAATGCCGGAGGTAGCCGAACTCGTGAGAGTTCGGGGCCGAGCCAGACGACGCCGCTTGAAACGTCGGCGAACCGAAGTCTGACGACTTCGGCTACGGGGGCGCGGCGAGCAGTTCGTTGGATTGCGAGCGTGGCGGTCCTCGTCGCGCTGGGGGCGTTGGCGATTTCCAAATGGCGAGCGCCGGTGGAGCAACGCTCGCCGATCACGAATGCGCCACCGAAACGTGAACCGGCCGTGCCGATCGTGGCTCCGTTCAACGAAGCGGCGGCGGGTGCGTCGCAGCAGGCGTGGGCCGACGAACTTGGCGTACCGGTCGAGTTTGAGAATTCGATCGGCATGAGGTTTCGCGTGATCCCGCCCGGCAAGTTCACGGCGGGGCTGACGTCGGAGGAAGTCGAGGCGTATCAGGGCTACGTCCTTGAGGGGCACATGGCGGATCTGTTCGTGAGTTCGGCCAAGCAGCGCGAAGTCACGCTGTCGAAGCCGTTCGCGGTTGGCGTCACGGAGGTCACGGTCGAGCAGTTCGCGCGGTTTGTCGATGCGGCGGGGCATGTGTCGAAAGGGGATGGGAGCGCGAATTCGCAATGGCGAATGTTGCTCAATGCGAAGAACTGGTCGCGGCTGCCGATCGCGTCGATCAACTGGCACGACGCGGTCGCGTTCGCCGATTGGCTCGGCAAGAAAGAGGGGGCGACGTACTCGCTGCCGACCGAGGCGGAATGGGAGTTCGCGTGTCGCGCGGGGCGAGTCGCACCGCTGCCGGAATCGAAACCGGAAGAACGGCAGGACGGTGACGACGAGTTGACGCTCAGCGACGTGGCGTGGGTGCAGTTGCCAAAGGTGTCGCCGCGGCCGGTCGGTCAGAAGCGGCCGAATGCGTTCGGGCTACACGACATGCTGGGGAACGTGGCCGAGTGGTGTCACGACAACTTCGTGATGACGGTCGATTCCGATCCGACGACGGATCCGGTTGGTCCGCCGTTCAGCGATCAGCGCGTGATCCGCGGCGGCACGTTGGCGAACGCGGCGGTCTTCGTGCGGCCGAGCTTTCGCAACTTCGGGCGGCCGATTGGTCTGAATCACGATTGGGGTTTTCGACTGGTGCGGCGGTTCGATGATTCGGCGGACTCGCGCGGCAAGTTCCTGCGGCCGGCGCGGGAACTCGATGAACTGCCGACGCCGCTCGGCGAGAACTCGGTCGAGGTCGGCATCTTCGGATACGTCGATGTGCCGAATCTCATCGTCGATGTCTCGAAGCCGATCACGATGGAACTGTTCGTCACGCCGCGCTGGACCGAGTTCCGCGAGACGCGGCACGTCGGCGGTTCGTACTCGCAGTTCAGCCTGTTCGTGACGCCGGACGAACGTGGCTCCGGCTGGAGCCTCGGTCTGATGCACACGAACCGCTTTCAGGGCCTGATCGCGCCGGCTCGTCTGGAAGCGGGCCGCCGCACGCATGTCGCGGGGGTCCGCGACGGCAAGGTCGCGCGGGTGTTCGTCGATGGCAAGCTCGTCATGCAGCAGGACGAATTCAAGTCGCCGCTGAGCGACAAGCCGACCCCCTTTCATCTGGGCGGGCTGATGGCCACGCTCGACGAGGCACGCCTGTCGGACGTCGCGCGGTACGACGCCGAGTTCACTCCGCGAACACGCTTCGAGCCAGACGAACACACGGTCGGCTTGTGGCACTTCGACGAAGGGACCGGCACGCAGGCGACCGATGCGTCGGGACGCGGGCATCATGCGGTGCTCAGCGGAGCCAGATGGACGCGCGAAGCGCCGAGCGACGCGGGGGAATTGAATCCGCAGGACGCGCCGCAAGTCGCCGTCGCGCCGCAAGTGGTCGTCGAACAAGGGCCGACGCAACCGAAGATGACGTTCGTTCCGGCCACAGCCGATGCCAACAACGCGCTGCTGTTCGGCAACGGCAGCCGAGTCGTCGTCCCCTCGTTGAAGCTGGCCGCCGCGCCGCAACTGACGCTCGAAATGTTCGCCACGCTGACCGGCGAACAGGGGACCGATTGGCGAATCCTCGGCGGGTTCGCCTATCAGTCGCGGATTCTGACCAACACGCAAGGCCGGCTGGTCTTCGCCAACGAACTGGCGCGGAAGCGCGGCAACGGTTACGCCGACGCCGCGTTGCCGATTCGCGGCCAGCGATTCCATCTCGCGGGAGTCATCGACGGCGAGACGATCCGCTTCTTCGTCAACGGCATCAAAGCCACTGAACGGATCGTGCGGAACTTCGAGCTGACTCAGCCGGGCAGCCCCTTCACGCTCGGCGGTCACGCGGACGGGGCGTACCCGTTCCCCGGCGTGATCGACGAGGTGCGATTGTCGTCGGTCGCCCGGTATGCCGACGACTTCGACCCGGTCGAGCAGTTCGATTCCGACGACCAAACGTTCGCGCTGTATCACTGCGACGAAGCGGACGGCGAGCGGCTGATCGACTCGTCGGGACACGAGCATCACGGGCAAGTGATCGGAGCGACTCGGCTGCGAGCCGACAGCTTGCGGTTCGAGTTTCCGCCGCCGAGCGATGTCGTGTATCTCGACGATCTGCCGGAAGCTCTGATCGACGTGCATCCGGACTTCGCGAAGCATGGACTCGATCATCAGGGGGAACCGATCGAATACCGCAGTCAGCGACCGACGCACACGCTGATGGTGCATCCGCACGCGAACGGTCGCGGCGTGGTCGAATACGACCTCGGCGCTCAGTACGAGCAGTTCGAGGGGATCGCCGCGATCACCAGCAACGAACCGTTCGGCTGGCGACCGGTCGTGCCGCTGACGTTTCGAGTCCTCGGCGACGACAAACTCTTGTGGACTTCGCCGCCATTGAAATTCAAAGGGGCCGGGCAAGAGTTCCGCATCTTCGTCCGTGACGTGAAGACGCTCCGGCTGGAAGCGGTCTGCCCCGGCGACAACACCGGAGCACACTGCTTCTGGCTGGCTCCGCGACTGCTGACAAAAGAATCGTTGCGCAAATCCGCGCCGGCGACGCAAGCGGCGAACTCGGCGGCGACGATGTCGGTCGAACCGGCTGCCGAGAACCAGAACAACGCGCTGTTGTTCCGCGAGCGCGGCATCGTCACGGTCCCTTCGCTGCATCCGACGCCCACTTCGGAACTGACGATCGAATGCTTCACGACGGCGACCGATGACCGCAGCGGCGACTGGCAATTCGTCGCCGGCTGGCCCGGACAACCGCGACTGCTCAAAATGCCAAGCGGCCACTGGGCCTTCGGTCTGCAAACCGCCGACGGCAAGCATGTCTATGCCGAAGGCCCGCTCGGCAAAGTCGGGGAGCGGCTGCATCTGGCCGGCGTGTACGACGGCTCGACCGCGCGATTGTTCGTGAACGGCGAACTGATCTCCGACCAGCCGCTGTCGGCGGAGTTGTTCCTCGACGCGCGCCGGCCGCTGACCATCGGCTCGCGCGGCGACGGCAGTTACCAGTTCGCCGGATTGATCGACGAGATTCGCCTCTCGAACTCCGCCCGATATCGCGAGAACTTCTCGCCCGCCGAACGATTGGAACCCGACGAACAGACGCGCGCTCTGTTCCACTGCGACGAAACCGGCGGGGAACAATTGCTCGACTCATCGAGCCACGGACATCACGGCGAGCTGCGCGGCGCGTTCCTCGTCCGCGCCGGCAGTTTGAAAGCTCGCGCGCCGCGCGACGTGAACGCTGGGGACCAGCCGCTCCCGGCCGCGTTGCAGTTCGACGGCGTCGATGACTTCGTTTCTGTCCCGTCGCTGCAAGTCGATGGCCACGGCCCGTACACGCTGGAACTCTGGCTGTGGCAGGAGCAGCAGCGCACGCAGCAGTTTCCCGTCGCGATTTGGGGCCAGTCCGCCGGCATGCAACTGCAAACGAACAACGGCCTGTCGCTGATCGACGGTCTGGGAGCCGGCGACACGACCTTACCCGTGCAAGTCCTGCAACCTCCCTGGCCGTCGCGGCGGCGCATTCATGTCGCCTTCGGCTGGCACGAACAAACTCGGTCGGTGTTCGTGAACGGTCGCAAGCAGTCGCCCCAGGTCCAAAAGTATTCGCGCGAACCGAACCAGCCGCACGCCGGCACGCTGATCGGCGCTCGTTCGTATCAGGCCACCGGAACCTTGAACCACTTCGCCGGCCGCATCGACGAATTGCGCTTGTCGAACACACTGCGCTACGCCAACGACTTCGCCCCCGACGACGAGTTCTCGTCCGACGATCTCACTCTGGCCTTGTACAAGTTCGACGAAGCCGACGGCTCGGAGCTGCGCGACTCGTCGGGCAACAACCATCACGGACGCATCTTCGGAGCGACTTGGGTTCCCGCGATCGAACCCGTGAGTCCACTCGACGAGACCGCCGCGCCGTCCCAGACGACGACGCGAACGCTCGATCCGTCCGACGGCTGGGTGGAACTGGCCGCGACGGTGCGCTTCTCCGACGACGTCGTCGCCGGAACTTGGCGGCTGCGCGACAACGGTCTGGATTCGCTCGACGAGGCCCAACCCGGTGCGCCGCCGCGACTGCTGCTCCCGGTCGTTCCGTCGGGCGGTTACGAATTCGAGTTCACCGTCACGCGCCTGACCGGCGACGGAGCGATCACCGCGCACCTGCCAGTCGGCCAAGGGGAATGCGTGCTGCAACTGGAGCACAATTGGCCCGGCCACTCGGAACGCATCGCCGGTCTGCAATTCCTGAATGGCCAGCGCGTCTTCAGCGATCAAAACCCGACGCGCACCGTCATCGAGATCGAAAACAACCGCCCGTACAAACTGACTCAGCGCGTCGAACTGCTCGACAATCAAGCCGCGCGCGTGCAAGTCCGCCTGGACGACAAGCCGCTCATCGACTGGACCGGCCCACAAACATCGCTCGGAGCCGACCCGCGCTGGCGACGCGACCCACTCGGCATCGGCACCTCCGACGCAACGACCGCCCGCTTCGAGAACATTCGCTTCCGAGTCCTCACCGGCGAAGCCCGGCAGCCGCGTTAATGTGGCGGCCGCGGCGCGCGGGGGGGCGCCGGCGGCAACCCGCGCCCCCGCGCCGCCGGGCCCCCCCCCCCGAGCCCCGGTTGGGGGGA
>CAZILR010000002.1:0-38105 GCA_964539995.1 uncultured Planctomyces sp. | reverse complement strand
ACGCGGCGCGCGTGCTTCAGCATTCTGAACCCGGCGCACGCGAGCCGCGTGCGCCACAGACCATTGCCGATTTTCGTGTCAGACATTCTCGAATGAGAACTCGTGGTTTGTTTCCACGCTCATTTGAGGATTCATCATGCTGTTGGCGAATTGGCTGATGGGGTTGTGCCGCCGGGGTTTGCGGCGAGGTGGGGCGAAGCGGGAACGACGGGGCAACAGCGTGCTCCGGCAGCGGGATTGGTCGAGCCGCTGGCTGGCTCCGGCGGTCGAGCCGCTCGAAACGCGGTCGCTGTTGTCGCAGGCAGCGTTGTCCGGCGGGAGCCTGTTCGTCACCAGCACCGGGGCGGTCGAGGACACGCTCACGGTCACGCTCGGCACGACGATCACCATTCACGATCCGGTCAATCCGGTTACAGCCGGGGTGGGAGTGACGCAGGTTGATACGCACACCGTCGCGGTTCCGCGAGCGAACATTACGGGCAGCCTGTCGGTCGATTCGAGCAACGGCAATGACCGCGTGACGCTGACCGGGGCCAGCTCCGGCTTGAACGTGTCGCTCAACGGCGGGGCCGGGATGGACGAGTTCATCATCCGGCAAGGAACGGTTGCGAACGTCACGGTCGAAGGGGGGAGCGGGACCGACAGCGTGGTGAATCGCGCGGGGCTGGCCTCCGCGCCGACGCTGCTGAGCGTCGAGACCAACGTCGATCGGCCGGTGCTGTTCATTCCAGGGTTCGGCGGCACGCAGTCGGCCGATTTGACTCCGGCGGGCGTGCGCGAATGGCAACTCAATCGTGGCCGCAGTCCTGACCAACTCTCACTGGAGCCGTTGCAGAATTCGTATTCGGACATCGAAGTCACGATCGACAACGCGGGCTATCGGTTGGGAGCGACCTCGTTCACGGTCAAGTGGGACTGGCGCGTGCCGGTCGCGGAGACGAATGACGCGGCGGATGACGGGCGGCTGGACGACGTGACGCTCGCGCGGTTGCAGTCCGAGCAATCCGCGCCGACGTGGCGATCCGGCGTCGATTACCTGTCGTGGTACTTCGGCCAAGCGACCTCCGCGTGGCAGACGTTGACCGGCGCGCTGCCGGCGGAAGTCGATCTCATCACGCACAGCACCGGCGGCTTGATCGCTCGCAGCTATTTGCAAAGCGCGGCGTATCAAGCGAACGATGCGACGGCCGACTCGCTGCCGGAGGTTCACACGCTGATTCAAGTCGGCGTGCCGAGCCAAGGGACTGGGCAGAGCTACGATTTCCTCAACAACGATTTTTCGCTCAAGCCCGCGTCGCGCATCCTGGCGCGCGTGCTCGACCAGGCGTACTCGGCGGTGCTCGCCGGAAATCCGATTCACAATCCCGACGGGACGACGATCACCGCCGCGTCGCTGACGAGCGAAGCCGACCCGAAGAAGGCATTCATCGAGCGCTACATCAGCACGCTGCGCGATCTGCTCAGCACGCAGGCGTTCTTCGACGACGATCAAGACGGTCTGCCGAACTACCGCGCGCTGACCGAAGCGGAAGGGGGCAATCCGTTCTTGCTGGACCTCAACGCCGGGACCGGGCTGACGGCGTTCGGCTCGACGGTCGATGAGACGTTCATCGTTTTCAGCAACGAAGCCAACACGGCGGAACTGGTCACGACGCACACCGGCCCGGTCTTTTCGGAGCGTTTGCAGAACGAGCAACTCGCGTTCGATCAGCTCTTCGGGCACTTCCCGGCGGCGACCGAGGTTTGGGCGTCGTACGACGACGTGCTGGGCGACGGCTCGGTCACGTTCACGTCGTCGGCCGGGGCGTACGTCGGCGATCCGCGATTCACGCTGGTCGAAATCAAAAAGGCCGACGCGGCGAGCGCGATCCCGATCGAGCATGTCGAGCTGGTCGGCAATCGGTACTCGCAAAAGCAGATCGTGTCGGCGTTGACGGGCCGCTCGGTGGCGACGATCCCGGACACGGACATCTCGACCGGGCTGGTGCTCACGCTGCCGCAGTCGGTCGTGCGGCTCATCAGCATGGGCCTCGTCAACCCGATCGAATTCGCGGCGGCCGGCGTCGCCAAGCTGCAAAGCGTCGTCGATGACATTCACAACGAACTGCGGTCGGCGCTCGATTTCGAGCTGCCGGTGATCCAGAAAAGTCTCAACGACATCCTGGGCGATCCGTTGCAGGGCTTGCAGTTCAACGTCTTCGGCGGCTTCGCGACGACGCTCAACAATCTCGCGACCGCGCCCGATCTGGAGACGCTCGAACAGCGTGTCGAGCAACAAGCCGGGTTCAACGCGTCGCAGTTCGACATCACGTTCGTGGATGGAGTGCTCGATCTGGCGTTCGATTTCGACGTCGTGCGAGCCAGTACGCTGGACATCGACTTCGGAGCGTCCGGCTTCGGGCTGAGCGGCGGCCTCACGGTCGGCGGCTCGGTGAAGCTCGACGCCGATTTTCGTTTGACGCTCGACATGGGAGGCTACCTCGCCAGCGGCAACACCGGCAGCGCGACTGATTTCCTCAGCGTGACGCTCAACAAGTTCGAAATCGGCGCGGAACTCGGCGCGACGAACATCAACGTCGGGCTGGACCTCGACACGTTCGGCAGCGTGTCGGTCGTGAACGGCAATGCGTCAATCGGCGCGGTGCTGGGGATCGCGTTCAACGATGCGGATCATTCGCTGAGCGTCGCGGAACTCTTGACCGCGAACACGTTCAGCAGCGTCGTGGATTTCGCCCCGTCGATCCCGATCAACATTCACCTGCCGCTGGTCGCCAACGGCATGAACGTGACCACGATCGACTTCAACGACGATCTGCTCGGCTCCGATCCCGTGCTGCCGACGGTCACGCTGGATGCCGATTACATCGTCAACAACAACGAGACGCTGACCTACGCGGGCAACATCATTTTCTCGCCGACCTCGCGCGTGTTGGGCGACGGCGCGGGCGGCAGCGATTCGCTGACGATCAACGCGGGAGGTGCAGTCACGTTTCAGGCGGCCGTCGGCGGCGCGGGGTTGCTCAATCTCACGGTGAATTCGGGGGTCGATATCGTCGTCGCGCCGAACGTCACGGTCACGCTGCCGGGAGGAACGGCCCGCTTCGTCGTCACGTCGGAAGGGAACGGCGAAATCGAACTCGGTGCCGGCGCGAAGATCATCACGCGCGTCACCGCCGGATCAAACCCGCTCACCGACGCCTCGACCGCGAATTCCGGGCACATCGAATTCATCGCGAACGAGATCGAACTCAAGAGCGGAGCACAACTGCTCGCGCAGGTGCTGGCGGCCGACACCGAATCGCCGGGACACATCACCTTCCAGGCGATTCATGAACTCGCCAGCACGGCCTCGTTCCTGGGTCTGTCGTTCTCCGACCGCCGCGCGAAGGTCACGCTCAACAACGCGACGCTGCTCGGCGGCGACATCCTCATCGACGCGCAGGCTCAGAACATCGAAGAACCCGGCGAGACGCCCTCCTTCCTCGACAGCTTCGTCGGGCCGATTGAATCGCTGCTGAGAAAAATTCCGGGGCTGAATTTCGACTCGCTGTTCGGCCTCTCGGCGTCCGTGGTGATGCGCGGAGCCGACGCGCTCATCAACATCGACAACTCGACGATCACCAGCAGCGGCCAGGTGCGGATCAATTCGACGGCCATCGCTGAAAGCGCGGTCGAAGCGCTGACGTTCAAGAACGGCAACGCCCGCGGCTTCGCGATCGGCTTCGGTTCGGCCGATGCGACGGCCGAAACCAACCTCACCGGCACGACGCAGATCACCGCTCGCGACAACGTGTCGATTGGTTCCGACGCGAACGCCAAGTCCAACGTCGTCGCCCGCAACTCGGCGAACCTGGAAGAGCAGAACGAGACCACACAAACGTCGGCGCTCGTCATCGCGATCTCGAACACCGAACTGGAATCGCGCACGAATCTCGGAGCGGCCACGATCGTCACGTCGTCGCTCGGCAACGTCAGCGTCGATGCGAAAGGGAACGTCACGAATTTCCCGGAGGCCAAGACCGGTCTCTACAAAGACGGCAAGGCGGGGATCACGCTGGCTCTGGGCTTCGACGATTCGCACGTCGAAGCGACCGCCGACGGCACGATTGTCGCCAAGGGTCGCGATGACCGGCTGACGTTCAATCCGAACGTCGCCGGCACGGTCAGCACGTCGGCCGACACGCTCCGCGTGGTCAATCACGGACTGAAAACCGGCGACGTGATCACCTACGATTCCAACGGCGGAGCGGTCGTCAACGGCCTGACCAGCGGCGATCAGTACGTCGTGCAGGTCGTCGATGCCAACACGCTCCAGTTGTCGCACGGCAAGGCTCTCGACCTGCGCACGCGCGGCGTCGATCCGACCGCCACGCATTCGATCTCGCTGCAAGACGTGCAGACCTTCTCGCCGCTGGCCGACGGAGTGCTGGACCTCGCGGCGGATCGCATTCGGATTCCGAATCACGGCCTGGAGAACGGTCAGCACGTCACCTACGTCGCCAACGACGACAGCGGTTCGATCGGCGGCCTCATCAGCGGCGAGCAATATCTGATCGACAGCAAGACCACCGACACGTTTAAGCTGAAGCACGCGCGCACCGGCACGCTCGTCGATTTGACCGCGCAGCCGCTCGACGACGCGCCGCTGACTGCCGATCACGCTTTCCTGCTGGATCGGCCGAAGAAGACGTTCAACCCGGTCAGTGGCGTCAACGCGACACGCGACACGATCACGCTGACCGGTCACGGTTTTCAAACCGGCGACGCCGTGACGTATCGCACCGATCCGAACAAAACGCGCACCGAAGGGACGATCGACTTCGCCGACAAGGCGATCGACGGCCTGCAAAACGGCGAGACCTATTTCATCGTCGTCGTCGATGCCAACACCATCCGGCTGACGCGCTCTGAAAAGGAAGCCAACGACGCGGTCGCCGTCGATCTCGGCACGCCCATTTTCACACCCGGCTCGAATCAGACGCTTTCCAAAGGCACGGCGTTCGGCATCGACGTGACGGCCAATCTGGACGCTCACAACTTCGCGACCGGCACCACCAAAACCAACGTCGAACCGGGTATCCTCGACAAGGCGCTCAACACCGAAGTCGGTGTCACCGAAGGGGCGGAATCGCTCCAGAACAAAATCGCCAAGCGGCTGGACCTCAGCAACTTCTCCAAGGGGAAGGAGCCGATCAAGCCGAAGACGCAAACCAAGAGCGGCAAATTTTCGGCGGCGGCCAGCATCGTCATCAACGAGTTCGATCACGTCGCGAAGGCGACCGTCGGCGCGAACGCGGACCTGAAATCGGAAGCGGATGTCCGAGTCCTCAGCCACATCGAACAAAAAGTCGTCACGATCGCCGAAGGGGAGGCCGCTCGGAAACCGGGGCAAGGAGGCGTCGCGATTGCCGGAGCCGCCGCCGTCGGGCTGTTCGACAACGACGCCCAAGCGATCGTCGCCGCCGGAGCGCATATCAACGCCAAACGGAACGTCGAGGTGAAATCAGAAATCGAATGGCCGATCCCGCGCGTCTTCTCGGACCCGTCGATCTTGCTGAGCAATCCGCAAGGAGCGGTCGAGGAATTCATCGCTGAAGGCCCGAAGTCGGCGCTCGGCACGAACCTGACGCTGGCGACCTCGTCCGCGACCGGCGACGGGGCCGCGACCATCGGCGGGGCTGTCACCGTCACCGACTTCACGAATCATTCCGAAGCGGTGATCCGCGAAGGAGCGTTCATCAATCAAGACGCCGCGTTTCAGACGATCACGCAAGCGGTCCATGTCGAAGCCGACACGGTGATGACGACGCTCGACGTGGCGGGCGGGTTCGCGTCGGGGACCGGGCCGGGACTGCTCGACAAACTCAAGTTCTGGAAGGAGGCCAGCAAGGAAGCCAACAAGAGCAGCAAAGGGGGCATCGGCGGCGGCGTGAACCTGACGTTCTACGACAACACCACGCAGGCGCACGTCGAGAACGGCGCGCGGATTCGCACCGGCGGCGGGCTGACCGTGAAGTCGAATGAAGACCTCAAGCATCTTGGCATCGCCGGGGCGACTGCCGACGCCGCGACGTTCGGCTTGAGCGGCAGCGTCACGGTGCTCGATCAAGACAGTGTCACGCAGGCATGGCTGGCATCGGGAGTCATCGTCACCGGCGGGCCGGTCACGGTCGATGCGACGAACTCGTCGTCGCACATCAGCATCACCGGCAGCTATCTGTCCGGGAACGGCGCGGGGATCGGCGCGTCGGTCTCGATCACCGACATCACTCGCAACACCGCCGCGTGGATCGGCAACGCCGACGGGCAATCGGCCGGGGCCGCCGGCACCAGTATCACCAGCAGTGGCACAATCGACGTTCACGCGACTTCGACCGGCGCGCTGTACGGCTTCGCGATCGCCGCCGCGAAGATCAGCGATCCGTCGAAAAGCTCCGGCACCAGCGGCGGCGGTGAATCGGATCAAGGAAGCGAAATCAGCGGCGAGGAATTCGACACGGCGGACGATGTGGCCGAATCCAGCAATGCCGCCGACTCGAAGAGTTCCACGAGCGGCGATCAAGGTCAGCAAGGCAAGTATGGCCTCGGCCTCACCGGAGCGGTCTCGCTCAATACGCTGACCGACACGACGCTGGCGTTCATCAACGACTCCGGTTCGATCACGGCGACGGGGCAACTGGTCGATGTCGCTGCCACGAACTCGACGAAAGCGGTCGCCGCGTCCGGTTCGGCCGCGATCGCCACGACCGGACGAGGCGGCACGACGCTCGCCGGGGCCTGGAGCCAAACCGATTTCGTCGGCACGACGCGAGCCTACGTCGCCAGCGTGACGCTCGCCGCCGCGCAACTCGACGTGAACTCCAAACGCGAAGGAGACCTCATCGCCCTCGCGGCCGGCGGAGCGGGTGTGAGCAAACAAAACGGCCGAGCCATCGCCGGGTCCGTCGCGCTCGCCAACATCACCGATACGACCACCGCGTCGATCCAGAACAACGCTCGCGTCACGACCACCAGCAACGTGTTCGTCGAAGCGAACAACGATGCGAACATCATCTCGGTCGGCGGAGCGTTCGCGTACGGCGGCAAGACCGGCGTCGGCGCGGGAGTCTCCGTCAATCGCCTGAACTTGACGACCAGCGCGACGATCAGCGGTTCGACGATCAGCTACGTCGGACAACTCGGCGTGACCTCGATCAACGACGGCGACATCACTTCGGTGGCCGGAGCGGGCGCGGTCTCGCGCGAAGGGAACGGGGCCAGCGGAACCGCCGCCGTGAATCTGCTGACCAGCAACCTCACGTCGTCGATCACCGGTTCCTCGACCATCACCGGCACCGGCCCGACGACGGGGGGCATCAGCGTCACGGCGCGCGATGAGTCGGCGGTCATCACGATCTCCGGCGCGGTCGGCGTGGCACAAAACAAAGGGTTCGGCGCGGCGGTCTCGTACACGTCGATGACCAGCAACGTGCGCGCGTTCGCGGAGAACTCGACGCTGACCACGACCGGCATCGCGACGTTCGCGGCGGCGGCGACCAGCGGCATCAACGCCGTCGCCGTCGGTGTCGCAGGCTCGAAAAACGGATCGCTCGCCGGTTCGGTCACGATCAACTTCATCGACTCGAACGCCGACGCGCATCTGAGCAACGGCGCGCGCGTCACCGCCGCGTCGGTCACGCTCTCGTCCAGCGACGGAGCGGGCGGAGCGTTCGATCCGTCGCGGCAAGTCAGCGGCAACGTCATCGACTTCGGATTCGCGCACGGACTGAAGACCGGCGATCTGCTCAACTACAACGCGGGCGGTGGCGACGCGATCGGCGGGCTGAGCGACGGGACCGCTTACTACGTCATCGCCGACGCGAGCAATCCGAATCGCATTCGGCTGGCGAACTCGGCCAGCGATGCGACGGCCAGCCGAGCGATCACGCTCAGCCCGTCGTCCGCGACCGGCTCGCATCACTCGTTGGCTCAGACCGGCATCTTCGCACTCGCGGGCGGCATCGCCGTCGCGACGAATGGGGCCGCGATCGGCGCGGCGGTCGCGTTCAACGACACGCGGAACAATTTCACGTCGTTCATCGACGGCGCGACGACCACCGTCACGGCTGGCAACGGCGATGTCGATGTGAAGTCCGCCTCGGCAGCGAGCCTGCTGTCGATAGCCATTGGCGGTTCCGGGGCCAGCAGCTTCGCGCTCGGCGGATCGTACACCTACAACGACATCAACAACTCGGTCGATGCACACGTCAGCGGTCAGGCGACGGTCACGGCCAGCAAGTCGGCCGACCTGTCGGCCGTCGATCGGTCCACGATGACGGTCATCGCCGGCGGCGTCGGTGTATCGACCGGCGGCACGGCGGTCGGAGCGGCCGTCGCGACAAACTTCGTGCGGAACACGGTCACGGCGACGATTGATCGCGCGAACGTCACGGCGACGAACAACAACGTGACGCTCGACGCGCGATCCGAGACCGGCATCTTCAGCATCACCGTCGGCGCGGCCGGGGCGAGTTCCGCCGCGCTGACCGGTTCGTTCTCGATCAACGACATCGCGAACACAACGCGCGCGAAGATCACCGGCGGCGCGGGAACGACGAACGTGAACGCTCGCGGCACGGTGCAGGTGCAGGCGTTCGACAGTCTCGATGTCACGTCGATTGGCGGTGCGATTTTTGGTGCGGGTTCGGCGGCGGTCGGCGCGGCGAATTCGACGGTGCTCACGAACAACACGACGGAAGCCAGTATCGGCCGCGGCGCGACCGTGCGCGGCGGCGGCTTCGGAGCGGTGGTCAACACGTTCGACGGTTCGGTCAACCCGAACGGCGATCCGCAGCAGGTGTCGATGACCGGCGTGATCGTGTCGGCCGTATCGTTCGAGGACGTGCTGACGATCGCCGCCGGCGGCGCGGGAGCCGGTTCGGCGGGGATCGCGGGCTCGGCGACGGTCACAAAGCTGATCGAAACGACGCGCGCATTCATCGACCGGGACACGATCATCAACTCCACGCACTCGACCGACAGCACGAGCCAGGACGTGCGCGTCATCGCCAGCGACGGCACAAAAATCCTCGGAGTGGCCGGAGCGATCGGCGGCGGCGGATCGGCGGGGATCGGCGCGGGGGCCGATGTCGGGTTGCTGACGAAGACGACGATCGCGTTCGTCGATGTCGGCGCGAACGTGAAGGCGAATCGGGACGTGCGAGTCGCGGCGAATTCGCGCGAGGACGTGCTGTCGATTTCCGGCGCGATCGGCGCGGGAGGTTCGGCGGGACTGGCGGGGAGCGCGGCGGTGTATGTCGTGAATCTCACGACGCAAGCTTTCATCGGCGACGACCCGACGACCAGCGGCGCGGACACGGCGGAAGGAGTGCTCGCGTCCGGCAGCGTGACGGTCACGGCGAACGACGTGTCGGACTTCAACCTGATCGCGGGCGCGGTGTCGGCCGGCGGCGCGGCAGCGCTCGGCGGAGCGGCGGGTGTGTCGGTCTTCCACAAGACGACCGAAGCGTTCCTCGGCGACAACGCGAACGTCAACGCGCTGGGCCTGCGCGAAGGGCTGAGCGTCGCGAGCGGCAGCTTCGCGGTGACGACCGCTCCGTTCACCGGCGACGATGACGAGGTCCGCATCAATTCGGCGAGCGGTTCGGAAGCGAACAGCACGAACGATCCGTCACTGTCCGCGCGGCGGATCGTGACGCCAAGCACTCAGACGGGCTTTCGCGGCGTGGCGGTCACGGCGGTCAATCAGGACAGCGTGAAGACGTCGGCGGTCAGCGCGGGAGCCGCCGGTGCCGCCGCGATTCAGCTTGCCGGAAGCGTGACGCTGATGACCGCGACGACCCGCGCGTTCGTCGGTCAAGGGGTCGATGTGAACCAATCGCAGACTGGGATCACGAACGCCGGAGCGAACGCCGCGCAGAGCGTTCACATCGCGGCGGCGAACGATTTTCAACATCTTGGCATCGGTGGATCGGGCGCGGGAGCCGGCGCGGCGGGGATCGCGCCGGGCATCGAAGCGACGATCGTGTCGAACACGACCGAGGCCAGCATCGGCGAACGCTCGAAGGTCGCGGCCAAAGCGGACGTCAGCGTCATCGCTCGCGCGACGGAAGACATTCTGACCGTCGCGGCCGGTTTGGGAGTCGGTGGCGCGGCGGGACTGGCCGGCGCGGGTTCGGGCATCTCGATCGACAACACGACGCGCGCGTTCATCGCCGACGCCGCGTCGTCCGCGAACGGCGCGGTCGTCGATGCGGGCGGCAGCGTCGCGATTCAGGCGAGCGACCTGACCGACACCGATCTCATCGCCGGGTCCGCCGGTTTGGGCGGAGCCGCCGGCATCGGAGCATCGGTCGGCGTGACGCTCATCAAAAAGCAAACGCAGGCGTTCATCGGCACGCACGCCGTCGTCGATGCGCGAGCCAACACCAACGCGACGATCAGCGTGCTCGACGGCACGCAAACGAATGCCGGCGATCCGCGGTTCGAGTCGATTCGGGGCGTGGCCGTGCAAGCATTCTCGCGCGAGGATGTCTTCACGGTCGCCGGCAGCGGCGCAGCGGCGGGCGTGGCGGCGCTGGCCGGAGCGGTCAACGTCACGATGCTCGATTCCGACACGCTCGCCGAGATTCGGAACAACGCGCGCGTCAATCAGGCGAGCACGAACAACCTCGCGAGCACTCAGCAGACGGTCAGTGTCGGCGCGGCGAACGACGTGACGATTGATTCGACCGGCGCGGCAGCGGCGCTCGGCGGAGTGGCCGGGATCGGCGGCGGGGTCGATGTGCAAATCGTGCGCAACGACACGTCGGCGAGCATCGGCAGCAACGCGCGCGTCGCGGCTCGGCAGGACGTCGATGTCCATGCGGTTGCCCAGCGGGACGTCAGCAGTCTGGCGATCAGCGCGGCGGCGGGACTGGTCGGCTTCGGCGGCGGCGTGTCGGTGCTGACGTTCGGCGGCAACGTCGCCAGCAACTACACGAACGGCAGCACGCAAGACGTGCTCAAGGACCGCAACAACGGCGCGTCCACCGGCGACTTCGCCGAACAACGCACCGGAACCGGCGACGTGCAATCGTTGCTCGGCGGTTATTCGTCGGCCGATCAATCCGGGCAGGACAACACGTCGCTCGTCGGCGGTGCGAGCGTGTCGGCTCGGAATTCGTTGAGCAACCGGGGCCGAGCGATCGACCCGACCGACGCAATCGGCGCGAACGGCACTCCGACCGGCACGTCGGCGTTGATCGGCGACGGAGCGATCGTCAGCGCGGGGCGGCACGTCGATGTCGTCGCACGCGAGCATTTCCATTTGAACGTCAGCGCGGGAAGCGGCAGCGCGGGCTTGGCCGGAGTCGGCGCGGCAGTCGGCATCGTGAATCTTGGCGAGCAAGTCACCGCGCGGATCGGCGCGAACGCGAATGTCTCGGCGGGGACCAGCGACACGAGCGGTGATGTGAACGTGATCGCGGCCTATCAAGCCACGACGGACGGCAAGGCGTTTTCCGGCACGGCCGGAGTCGTCGCGCTCGGCGCGGCGGTGATCGTGCTCAATGACAACTCCGCCGTCACGGCGTCGATCGGCAACGGCGCGGATATCACGAACGCCGACGCGGTCAACGTCACGGCCAACAACACGACGGCGATCACGGCCTACGCGGGCGGCGCGAATGTCGGTCTGGTCGGCGGCGGCGCGTCGGTCACGCGGGTCAACGCGAACGGTTCCGCGTCGGCGACGATCGGCGACAACGTCGAGATCGGTCGCGTGGCGGGCAAGCGCGTCGGCAGCCTGTTCGTGAATGCGGACTCGACCGCGCGCGGCTCGGCGACGACCGACGCGATCGCGGCGGGATTCGTCGGCGTCGGAGTCAACAGTTCCAACGTGACGGTCGCGCCGACCACGACGGCGAGCATCGGCGCGTCCACGCTCGTCACGACCACGGGGACGATCGAAGTCCTGGCGACGGGCACGACCAACGGCACGGCGCGGACGACGGGAATTGCTGGCGGCTTCGCGGCGGTCGCGCTGTCGTTCGCGGACGTGAACGTCGCACCGACGATCGCCGCGTCGGTCGGCGACAGTTCGCAACTGACGGCCGGGACCGACGTGTTGATCCAGGCGATTCATGCTCCCAGCGGCGCGGGGACGAGCCGCGCGGTGGCGAGCGGCACCGGTTCCGTCGGCGGCTTGATCGCGGTCGGTGACAACGAGATGTCCACACGCATGGCTCCGACCGTCACCGCGACGGTCGGCAATTTCGCTCGGCTGACCGCCACGCGCACCGTGCGAATCACGGCCGATGCCAACGGCGAGGCGGAAACCGACGCGACGAACAGCCAAGGCGGACTCGTCTCCGCCGCGTTCGCCAAGTCTGACGCGAACGTGTTTCACACGGCTCGCGCGACGCTGGGGACCGACGCGATCGTCTCGGCGGGGGAGACGTACTCGCAACGCTCGGACGTGGACGGCGCGGGGGACTCGCATGTGGAAGGCTTCGGCGTTTCGGGGATCGACATCGCGCGCGGGCCGGCGACGACGAACGTGAATTTCGTGAGCGCGGCGACGGTCGGCGATCGGTCGCGGATCACGGCCGGCGGTTTTCTGAGCATCCACGCGCGGTCCAGCTCGTACGCGCTCTCCGGTTCGGACCTCGACGCGGGAGGCTTGGGCACGGACACCTCGTCGCAAGCGCGGTCGCTGATCGGCGGCGGATCGCTGGGGAACGATCCCAGCGGCGGACAACCGACCTCGGCGGCCGTCATGGAGACCGACATCGGCGCGAACGCGCGGCTGACCGCGCCGATCATTCGCATCGTCTCGCAAGCGGACTCGATGCACGCCGAAGCGAACGCTCAATCGAGCGCCATCGCGGCCGGAGCGGACGTCGATTCCGACGCGCGGGCCGGCGAGCATTCGCGGGCGAGCCTGCTCGTCCGCAGCGGCGCGGTGCTCGACGGCGGCGAGTCGGTCGATCTGGTCACGACGCATTCTTCGCCCGTGGCCGATGCCGACGCCTACACCTTCTTCGCGGGACTCGGCGGCGATTCCGACCCGACGACGCTGGCCTATCAGCGGATTCACAACACGCTGACGGTCGAAGACGGGGCCGTGGTGACGACTTCGGAGCTGCTGGTCGATTCGCGCATCGACGATCCGTATGCGAACGCGCATTCGCACGGCGACAGCTACGCGATCGACTTCGGCACGAACGACCCGCACACGAATACGTCGCTCACACGCACGGTCGATTACAACGCGGACACGACGATCCTCAGCCGTTCGCCCACGCTGCAAGTGGCGGACGACGGCCGCGTGACTCGCGCGGTCGGCCTGGAACTTCGCGAAACCGCCGACGAGATCACCGTGGTCCGCACGCTCGCCAGCGGCAGCGCCGAATTCAACCTGCCGAACGGGTTCGACGATTTCGCCAGCGGCGTCTTCTTTGCGATCGGCACGACGCTGACCGGCACGGCCGAGTTCACCTTCGAGCAGCGGGCGCGAGCGATCACGCTCGACAACGCCTCGATGAAAGACTTGCGCATCGAGCACATCGCCGTCGAAAACCCGGTCACGCCGCACATCGACCTCAAGGTGTTCGGCAAGTCGGAACCCAATTTCACGACGAACACCACGGTCGGCTCGGCGACGGACGTGCCGGTAACGATCTTCAGCCTCAGCAGCGACGTGATTGTCGCGGGATCGATCACCAATCCGATCGGTTTCGTCGAGATCACCGCCGACCGCATCATGCAGGGAAGCACGACCGACGGCGCAACGACCACGCACGGATTGATCGACTCGCCGGACGTGCGTCTCTTCGCCGTGAACTCAGTCGGCTCGTCGAGCGATCCCGTGCGCACGCGAACGGGCAACCTGTCGGGACAGGCCGGAGCGGGCGGGTACTTCGTGACCGATGCCGATTCGCTGTCGGCAGGCAGCATTTTCTCGGAAGGGGACGTGGGGCTGATCGCGAACGGCGGACTGACGATCACGGACGACATCCGCGCGACCAACATCACGCTGACGACGACCGACACGGCCACGAGCGGTCAGAACGTCGTCATCAACAGCGGCGTGACGGTTGGCGGCGACGATGACCTGACGATCAACGCGGGGGACAACATCGTCGTCCACAGCGGATCCATCGTCGGCGGGAACAACACCGCGCGGCTGAACGGCGACGCTGGCAATGCGGATGTGGGCGTCGGCGCGAGCATCTCCATCGCGAGCCAACTCATCGGCAACGTGTCGATCGGCGGCGGCAGCGACAGCGACACGCTGATCGTCACGAGCCTCGCCGGCGATGCGACCGCGAACACTTGGAACGTGACCGCTCGCAACGGCGGGGACATCAACGGCCTGTATGCCTTCACCGGGTTCGAGAACCTGACCGGCGGCGCGTTCGCGGATGCGTTCCGCATCGCTGACGGGACGGGCGATCCGCCGGCGATCTCCGGGACGATCGACGGCGGCGGCGGACGCGACGCGTTGGATTATTCGTTGTTCGGAGTCGGCCGCGCGGCGACGGTGAATCGCGCGACGCAAGCCGCGTCGAGCGTCGGCAAATTTGTGAACGTCGAACAGTTCGTCGGCGGTGCGTCGGTCAACGACACGCTGATCGGGTTGAATTCGGCGGCGACGTGGACCGTCACGACGGACAACAACGGTTTTGTGGGCGGGACGGAGTTGAATCCCGAATTCACGTTTGTCGGCGTCGAGAACCTGACCGGCGGCACGGCGAACGACACGTTTGTCCTGCGCTCCGGCGCGGCGCTCGGCGGGACGATCACCGGATCGTCGGCGACGACTCCGAGCGACAGCGACCGGATCGACTTGTCGGCTTACGGCACGAACATTCGTTTCGACGTGACCGCGAACAACGCGGGCACGATCACCGAAACGCGGCTGCTGGCGAACTTCGCGAGCGTCGAAAACCTGCGGGGCGGCAGCGGCGACGATGAGTTCGCGTTCGCGGCGCTCATGGGCATCAGCGGGCTGATCGAAGGGAATGGCGGCGCGAACGATCACCTCGATTACTCGTTGTGGACGACGAACGTCACGGTCAACTTGACAACCGGCGTGAACATGACCGGCACGCAGACCGGCATCGAACACGTCACTGGCGGCGACGGCAACGACGTGCTGACCGGCGACACGAACGCGAATCGGCTGCTCGGCAACTTGGGGAACGACAGCCTGACCGGCAACGGCGGCGCGGACATTTTGATCGGCGACACGGCGACCGTGACGCTGACCAGCGGAGTGCTGACGTCGATTGGGGCGAACGGGGGGCTGGGTCGCGACACGCTGGTCGGCACGTCGTCGAACGAAATTTTCCTCGGCGGCGGCAACGCGGATGTCATCAATGCCGGCGACGGCACGAACTTGATCTTCGGAGACTTCGCGACACTGACGTTCTCCGGCGCGAACGTGACTTCGGCGGTCAGCAACACCGGCACGAACCTCGGCGGAAACGACACGATCACGACCGGGACCGGCAGCGATTCGGTCGTCGCGGGTGACGGTTCCGATTCACTGACCGACGGCGGCGGACGCAATCTCGTGATCGGCGATCGGGGCAGTTTTGTCTTCGTGTCGGGATTGATCTCGAAAGCGGAGTCGTTCGATTCCGGCACTCCGGCGGGCGATTCGCTGTTGCTCGGCGGCGGGTTTGATTCGGTGATCGGCGGAGGCGGAGGGGACACGATTGTCGGCGGCAACAGCTCCGACTTGGTACTTGGCGACGGTGGGCGGATCAACTTTGCGAGCGGCGTGTTCGACACATTTGAGCTGTTCACGCTGGCCAGCGATGGGGGCGATTCGATCGACGGTGGTGACGGGTTCGACACGATCTCGGCGGGCGACGGCAACAACACGGTGCTCGGCGGCAACGGCGACGATGATCTGTTCGCCGGAAAGGGCAACGACGTGATCGACGGCGGCGCGTTGGACGATTTCATCGCGGCGGGACTCGGCCACGATTCAATCACCGGCGGAACCGGCAACGACATTTTGATCGGCGGGACGGCGTTCGCCTCGCGCGCGACGTTCGTGGTGAACGTGAATGCCTCGCAGCAAGGGGACATCGACGACGGACTCGATTCGATCTTCGGCAACGACGGCAACGATTCGGTCTATGGTGGTTCGAGCGCCGATTCGCTCGACGGGGGCAACGGCGCGGATTTTGTCGATGCCGGCGCGGGAGACGATCTGTTCGTGTTCGGCGGCGCGAGCACCGACACGGTGCGCGGCGGAGTCGGCAACGACGTGCTGCACGGCGACGACGGGATCGACGTGATCTTCGGTGACGGCGGCGACGACAAGCTGTTCGGCGACGCGGGGAACGGAAATACGCAAGCGGGACAAAGTCTGTTCGGCGGCGACGGCAACGACGAACTGTTCGCATCGGCAACCGCCAGCACGACGGTCGGAGATCAATTGTTCGGCGAAGCGGGCAACGACACGCTACGCGGCAACATCGCGGGCGAACTGCTGGTCGGCGGACTCGGCGATGACCTCCTCATCGGCGACGACTTGACCGGCGTGACGTACACGACCAACACGTCAGCCGCGACGGCGGGCGGCAACGACACGCTCTTCGGCGACAGCGGCAACGACAAACTGTTCGGCGGCGGCGGCAACGATCTGATGTGGGGCGGAGCCGACAGCGATAACCTCGAAGGTCAAGCAGGGAATAACACGGTCTTCGGCGGCGGCGGCATCGACGTGTTCACGCTCTGGATAGGCACGAGCGCGGGGAACGACAAGCTCGATGGGCATGGCGGCAACGCGGCGCTCGGAGATGTCGCGGACGACAACGCGACTGACATTCTGAAAGTCGTCGGCACGACGGCCAGCGATGTGATCCTGCTGAGCCAGCGCAATTTGGAACCGAACCCGCCTAAAGTGCGGCTCGATTACAAAGCGGGCGCGGCGGCCAACGTGATTTGCGATCTCGACTTCTTGAAGGCCGACGGCACGCCGCTGGTCGAGCAATTCCAAATCAGCGGCTTGGCGGGCGATGACGTGATCGGCTTCGCGACGTTGGACGCGACGCTGCCGGCCGGTGTGACGAATCCGTTGCTGACGGCGAACACCGGGGCACTCGACTTGTCGCTGCTGAACGACCGCAGCCGCGATTGGGTCGCGGCGTTTCTGGGAGACAGCGGCAACGACTTGCTGCTCGGCGGCGGCGGACGCGATTGGATGGACGGCGGACTCGGCAGCGACGTGCTGTACGGCTTCGCCGGTGACGACCGGATGTGGGGCGATCAAGGGGACGGCGCGACGAACGATGTCGATGTGATCTTCGGCGGAGCAGGGAACGACGACGCGATCGGCGGCGTCGGCACGAATTCTCTCTACGCCTGGTCGTTCGCGCCGCACGCGCTGCTGGTGCCGACACCCGGCGCGAGTTTTTCTCCGGGCAACATCGCGGCGTTTCAAGCGGCTGGGACGCCGGCCGAGTTCGGTGTGTTCGTCAATCGCACGACCGGCAAGCTGCAAGCGTCGGACGGCGACGCGAACAACGACGGCATTCTCGACGGCACGGCGTCCGACGCGCCGTTCGCGCAGGAAGTCACCGGGCTGAACCGGTCGCTCGGCGGCGAGCGGAACGATTTTCTGTTCGGCGGCACGACGGTCGATTTCTTGTTCGGCAACGGCGGACAGGATGTGCTGTTCCGAGCGAACGGCTCGACGATGAACTCGCTGGACGACGGACTTGGCGGCGACGACTGGAAGACGTACGCGCGTGAGCAAGACGAAGTCTGGTACGTCGGCGGCACGAACGCGGACGACGAGATCAACGTCGATTTCGTGACCGAGCCGGGCATCCTCGGCGATCATCATCTCGTCACTCGGCTGACGAACAACAACGGCAACTTTTCGTTTGCCGCGCAGATCAAGCTCGACATCAACGCGAAGGACGAAGACGGCGAGCCGATTTGGAATCCGCTCGAACCGCTGAAGCTCGATGAGCTGCAAGCGAAGATCGACGCGGGAGACTCGGCTGGCGCGTCGAGCCAACTGGCGAGCATTCAAGCGGCGGGACCGTCGCTCATCACGCCGCTGCTGCCGGCGGAAGGGGAATACCTCGTCATCCTGATCGACGCGCTCGGCGGGAACGACACGATCGAAGTCGGACCGACGGTGCAGAAGACGGTCTGGATCGACGCGGGGGACGGCGATGACCGGGTCGAGATTCGCGGCGGCAATTCGATCCTCGTCGATCAAGCCGAGAACAGTTCGGCGAACAGCAAGACGACGCGCAACGATGCGTTCGTGTCGGCGTTCCCGCTCGAAGTGCCGATGACCGGCGTGCAGTTCGATGGGCTGACGATCGACAACCCGAACGACAACGACTGGTTCACGTTCACGCTGTCGGAGGATACTGCGATCGCGAATCTGACGATGACGACCGCCTCGCCCGCCGACACGGTGACGGTCGAACTCTTCACGGTGGCGAGCTTCGCGACGAATGCGAATCCGGCGGCAGTGCTCACGGCCAGCGCGACGCAAACGGTGACGCTGAATCTGAACTCGCTGACGGTCGGCACGGCGTACGCGCTGCGCGTGCGGACGAATCTCACGCCGACGATTTACGGGTTGTCGTTCGACTTCGGCGGGCTGGCGGCGGATGTCGAACTGGTCAGCCTGTCGAGCAGCGTCGATCTCGTGCGGCAGGATGTGATTCTGGGCGGCAACGGCGACGACATCCTCAGCGGCGGCAGCGGCGAGGATTGGATTTTCGGTCAAGCGGGCAACGACGTGCTCACCGGCGGACGCGATCGGCTCGCCAGCGACCTGCTCTTCGGCGGTCCCGGCAACGATACGTTCCAAATCATCCCGGACGCGCTGCCGCTGAAAGCGAACGAGCCGAACACGATCTTCGATCCCGCGACGGCGACGGTGATCCCGACGGCCAGCGATTTGTATTCCGGCGGCGACGGCGAAGACCGCGTGCTGTTCCTGGGCGGCGACACGGATCGGCGGGGCTTCGACATCCCAGACTTCGCGGCGATCACCTACAACGCGACGCTGTTCCGCTACGAGTTCAGTAGCCTGATTTGGGACATCGGCACGCAGTCGTTCCGCACGATGACCGACGCGAACGGCGTGCAGGTCTATCAGCAGGAGTTCGCGTTCTACCAGACGCGCGACGTCGAGCAGACGCAGATCGACACGCAGGCCGGCAACGACATGGTTCACGCGGACGAGGGGTTTCAGTTCCAACCGCTCGCGCAGTCGCTGGCGCATCGTTACAGCTTCAGCGAATCGCCGTTCAGCACGACGTTCGTCGATTCGGTTGGCGACGCGCACGCGGTGCTGGTCGATCAAAGCGGGTTCGACACCATCAGTGGCGGCGGCGGACATGAAGTGGGGGACGGACAAGTGCGGCTGTTCGGCGGCGCGAAGAGCACGTCCGATTACATCGAACTGCCCGACAATGTTCTGGCCGGACTGACCGACGTGACGTTCGATGTGTGGGCGACTCGCGAGAGCGTGCGGAGTTTCTCCCGCATCTTCGATTTTGGAGGCGGAGTTGACGACTACTTCATGGCCTCATGGTCGCGCGGCACGAACGGGACGCAGAACCGCGTCGAGTGGCGCGACGCGAGCATCAGCGGAGCCGGCACCGACACGCTCAACACGGCCGATGACACGTTTGCCGCTTTCACGGACGGGACCGAGTTCCATCTGACGTTCGTCGTCGATGAAGGGGCCGGGCCAGGCGGCAAGACGCTCGTGTCGTGGTATCAGGACGGTGAGTTCAAAGCGTCGTTCGACACGGACGCGAAGATTTCGAACCTCGTCCAGAACAACAATTGGCTCGGCCGGTCCAAGCTGACGAGCATCACGGCCGATGCGTCGTACAACGAGTTCCGCATCTACCGTCGCGCGCTGACGGACAGCGAAGTCGCGCTCAGCAACAGCTTCGGTCCCGATCGACTCCCGCCGGTCGGCGGCTTTTCCGAATACGGGATCGCGCGCGGCGACTTCGAGCAAGGGGCGGTCGAGGCCGCGATCCAGATCAACGGCGGTGACGGCGACGACTTGCTGTTCGGCGGCTCGCTCGCGGACACGATCCGTGGCGGCAGCGGCGATGATTACATCGTCGGCGGACTCGGCAACGACGAACTGTTCGGCGACGGCGGCGCGGATCAGATTTTCGGGTTGCTGCCCGACGGCACGGCCGCGCCGTCCGGTCAGCCGCGCGCCTTCAACCTGCCGGTGAACTTCCCGGCCGGCGCGCTGCCGGAGACGTTCGATTACGAACTCGCCGCGCCGTTCTTGAATTTCGATTTGAACTCGCGAGCGGGCACGTCGCTGGGCGTACCGGCGACGCATGACCTGACGAACAGCGCCTTCGCGTTCGAGGGAGCGGACCCGCAGGCTCAGCTTTCGGAACTGATGGACGTCGGCGACTTCAACGCCGATGGCCGCTCGGACTTTTTGGTGCGCGGCGCGGCGCGGAGCTATCTGCTGTTCGGCCCGGTCGAGCTGCGCGACCTGGAATCCATCGACACGCACGCGGACTTCATCTTCGAGCATTCGGCGACGGGCGTGCCGGGGGACCGCTTCGGCGACATCAACAACGACGGCGTCGCGGATTTGGTGTTCGTGGACAGCGGCGACACGACGACCGTGCGGATCGTGATGGGGGGCGTCGATGCCGGGTTCTCGTTGCTGCAACAGGTCGCGGGTTTCCGGTTCGCGATCCCCGTACCAGTCGCTTGGCCGCGCTTGTGGGACGAGGACTTCGTCTCCGTGCTGTTGGATCGCTCGCAGCAGGCTCGGTTCCTGGAACTGAGCGACACGCAGTTGGCTCCGACCGGCGTGAGCGCGTCGCTGTTGAACTTCAACGGCGATGCGTTCGACGACCTGCTGGTCACGTCCGCCACGACCGACGGCACGCTGACCAAGACGACGATCAGCCTCGACGTGAGCGACTTCAACGCCGACGCGACGACGCTCTCGTCGAGCAACGGACCGTTCTACGTCGCCGGAGAGAACGTCTTCGCGATCAACGACGCGCGGACGATCGTGACCCGCGTGTCGGGCGCGTCGCGGCAGAACGTCACCGGCCTCGCGGCCAGCAGCGCGATCGCCGGCGCGGTGGTCGCGAACGACATTCTGTGGGTCATCGCCAACGTCAGCGGCGGCGCGTTTTCGTTCTACACCGTCGATCCAACGACGCTGGTGGCGACGCAGCGAGCGACTCGCAGCTACACGTTCTCGCAAGCTTTCACGCTGCATGACGGCACGCGCGACAACATTTATCTCCCCACGAACAGCGGCAATCGTGATTTGCTGGAGTTCAACACCAGCACGTTCGCGTTCCGATCGCTGGTCAACACCGCGAGCGAGGCTCTGTTCGGTCAGCCGCAGAAGTTCGCCGAGAATGGCGTGGCGTTCGGGACCAACGGCAATCTGAATTGGTACTACCTGGACCCCAGCCGCCACGCGAACCCGGTCCTGCTGCCGTTCGCGACCATCACGGGGGGCGCGACGCCGAGCAATCCGGCCGCCGTCAACGGCACGTTCGGGCGGATGGCGGTCGTCGGCGATCACCTCTTCTTCCGTTCGGATTCCGTGGACGGCACCAAGGGCCAGGAGCTGTGGCGCTTCAAGCTGTTCACCGGCAGCACGGTCAACACGACGGGCGCGGTCACGCTGTTCGACATCCTGCCGGGATCGCTCGGCTCCAGCCCGCTCGATCTGCGCGCGCTCGACGGCAATTTGTACTTCACGGCCGACACCGGCTTGGATGGCCGGCAGCTCTTCCGCATCGGTCCCACCGACGACGCGCCGACGCGCGTCACCGATCAGAACGGCAACGGGATCAGCGCCACGTCGCTGTATGCCGCGCCGGGCGGACTGTATTACTTCTCGAACAATCGGCTGACGCGATTCGACGGCACGCGCACGTCGGTCATCACGGATGATCTCGGCTCCGGCCGCGTGGAGGTGACCGACTTCCATCTGCCGACCGATAATCGCATTCTGTCGGCCGGCGAAGAGTTCGCGTGGGTCGTGAAGAAGAACCCGACCGGCTCGCCGAAGTACCTGATTCAAAAATACGCGCCGCAGAATTTTGGTTATGTCTTCAGCGGAGCGGTCCTGGAAGCCGGCCTGCCGCCGACGCGCCCCAATTCGGTCTTCGTGGACGAGCAGCAGGCGCTCGATCAACTGACGCCGAGCGACTTCGGACTGAAGCAGCCGACGGAGATTCGCGCGTCGGTGATCGGCGACGTGAACGGCGACGGCCGGGACGACATTGCCGCGTCCGACGCCATCAGCCTGGGACTCAGCAGCGGCACGCAGTTCACCGACAGCCAGGACATCGTGCGGCAGTTCGGCACGGGCGGATTGAATTCCTCGACCGTGGCCTCGACGCTCGACACCGTCGGCATCGGCAGTACCAACGCCGCGTCGGAAGTGAGCATCAGCACCTACCTCGTCCCCGGCACGCCGGGCACGAACGTCTCGCTGCCGTTCAAGCTGGAAATCGAAACCGGCTTGTTCCAATTCACGTTCGGCGTGTACGACATCGCGGCGGTGACGGCCGACCCGATCACGCAGCGGCAGGAATTCGCGCGGCAGGCGATTCAGCAATCGGTCAACGCCGGCTGGATCGTCTTCAGCGAACACGACGCGCCCGCCGCGACCGACGGCGACACGAAGTCTATCAGCATTCCGGCCCGCACCGAGCTGGGCTTCTTCATCATTCCCAACAACAGCGCCGCCACGTTCCTGGCGAACCCCGCGCTGTTTTACGACGCGAGCGCGAATCCGAACGCCGTCAATGCGTCCGCGAAGTACTCGCCGCTGTTCTCGGTCGCGAACGCGAATCCCGGACAGAAGGATCAGATGCTGTCGTTCGTCGGCAACGGCACGACGTTGATGATGTTCGAGGATTTGTCGCGCACACTGACCGTCAGCGATCAGAACTTCCGCGACCTGGTCTTCTCGATCAACGCGCCGCTCTCCGTGCCGGAACGGCTGGAGCCGCGCGCGATCGACGACCTCAACGGCGACGGCCGCGACGACGTGGCGCTGCAAAACAGCGGACGGCTGCAACTGGTCTTCGGCAACACGAGCGCGGCCGCGCTGAACTTTTCTTCGCCGAACATCTCGATCGGCGGCTTCAGCGGCGACGAGCTCTCGGTCACAGCCGGCGATTACAACGGCGACGGGCAGTCCGATCTGGCGGTGCTCGACGCGGGCGAAGATCGCGTGTTCGTGTTCCTGTCGATCGTCTCCGCCGGCGCGACGCTGACGCGCGGCGACGCTGATGTCGTGCTGACCGGCGCGGCGGCGGCCGGTTCCACGACCGGCTTCGAGAAGGCCGTCACCTCGTCGAAGACCAGCGCGAACGCGAGCGCCCTGCAGACGACCGTGCGCAGCCGCCGCGAAATCTCCTCGAGCAACATCGACAACACCGATCTGTCGTTCGAGATCGAAGTCAGCGGCACGACGGTCGCGACCACGACCGTCGGCACGACCACGCGCACGACTCAGACGCCGTTCCTGCTGCAAGAGCGGATCGACGTGCGGACCAGCGCGACCGAAACGCTCAGCTCGCTGGCCGCGCTGCTCAACGCGGCGATCGACGGCACGACGTTGGACAACGCCAACGTCGTCGCCGCCGCCAGCAGCACGTCGAACGGGCGGCTGTCGTTCACCGCCAGCATCAACGGCGTCGCGTTGACGCTGACCGTCCGCGCCGTCCCCGCCGGCAGTTTTTCGTCCCTCTCGCGCACGCCGAATTTGAATTTGAATTTCGATCAAGTGGACGACCTGATTGTCGGAGCCGCCTCGACGCGCGGGACGCTCGACGGAGCGATCGACAACGCCGGCCGTATCTACGTCGTGTACGGCGGCGTGCTGCTTCCGACGGAGGACTTCGAGGAACTGGCGAACAACTCGGCGGCGGGACTCGGCTCGTTCGTCGCCGATCCGGTGACGGGCCTGCCGACGCTGTTCGACAACGGCGGCGCGCCGTTCACGTTCGCGGCGGGCGAGACCGAACGCTGGTTCCGCTTCCGCACGCTCGGCGACGGAGACGCGGGCAATGCGATCCGCCTGCTCGGCAACGTCGTCGCCGATCTGGTCAGCGACACGGGAGAACTGCTGGCACGCGGGCAGCAAGCGATCGACCTGCGCACGCTCGAAGCGGGGACGTACTTCCTGCGCGTGACGCCGTCGAGCGGCACGACGTTCGGCCCGTCGATCCCGCTGGGGAATCTGTTCGATGACGCGAACTCCGTGAGCCTCGCGACGGCGATTGCGACCGACACTTACAAGGCCACGGCCAGCGCGGCGGACTTGGGCGTCGATCGCGTGGTGCAGGCGGGGGGCAGCACGGTCACGCTCGATACGGCCGGCGCGATCTCGTTCAACCTGTCCAACCTTGGTTGGGAGAACCAGAGCCACAGCGCTCCGACGAACGATGCGACCGCCGCCGCGGTGGCCGATCAAGCGATCCGCACGACCGGTTCCACCAGCGGCGCGTCGAATGCGATCTACGAACTCGAACAAGGGATCGGGCTGCATTCCAACGCCTTGATCACGTTCGACCTCGCGGAATTGCGAACCGCCGCCGGGTACTCCGCCAATCAACCGTTGCGGTTCGTTTCGGATCGTGCCGGCCTGAGCGACAGCGGCGGCAGCGGCTCGATTCGCATGGCGGTCCTGGTCAGCAGCGCGGCGAGCGTGCTCAGCGGACTCGTCAACGGCCAATCGGTCGCGGTCAGCAACACGGCGGGAACGTGGAGCTTCAGCGGTACGATTCCGAACACGCTCACCTACGCCAATGGCTATCACTCGCTGGACGTCGCTCTGCCAGAGACGGCGCGGTATCTCACTTTGGCTGTCACCAGCGCGGGGAACGGATTCAGCTTCGATCACGCCGTCTTCACCGAAGCCCGCTTGCTGCCGGTCGATTTTCAGATTGAGTTCGCCGCGCCGGTCGCGGGGCAGACGCACGAGACCGCGACGTTCCCGGACAGCGACACGCTCTTCGGCGGCGACGGCGACGACACGCTCAGCGGCAACGCCCGCGCCGACGAACTGTTCGGCGAAAGCGGCGTCGATCAATTCATCGGCGAAGGGAGCGAGGTCCGCGATCAACAAGAAGGCATCGACGCAACGCTCATCCTGCCGATGCCCGGCGACGCAATCGACGGCAATCCCGACCCGGTACACGATCCCGTCATCGCGATTCCCGACGCGCAGCTCGGAGCGGCCCTCGGCGAGTCGCTCGGCCGAGCGGTCACGACTTCGGCGGGCGGCGCGCCGCTCGTGCATCCGTCCGAGTTCCTCGCCACGCACGTCGCGTCGATCACGACGCTCGACACGAACAACCGCGCGATCAGCGATCTGACGGGACTCAGTCACGCGCTCAACCTGCTGACGCTCGACGTGTCGGCGACCGGCACGGGACTGCTCGACAACACCGACCTCGCGGTGCTCACGCCAACGAAGCCGAACACCGGCACGTTCGCCGGCGAAGAGCTGGGTCCGCGACATCTGCAATCGCTCGACCTGACGAACAATCCCAGCATCACCAGCCTCTCGGCGATCGACATGCTGACTGAGTTGCGCACGCTGCGACTGGCCGGAACCGGCGTCAACAGCACGAGCGCCGCGACGCTGACCACGCTCGGACTACTGCCGAACCTGACGACGCTCATCGCGCCAACCACCGTGCTGCCGGTCAGCACCGACTTGGCGTTCGACGAAGGGAACACGGTGACTCTCGGCGCGAGCCTCGCGTCGCTCGACTTCGACGGCTCGAACGATCACGTCGATCTCGGTTCGGTCGCCGCGCTCAACAACCAGACCAACAACTTCACGCTCACCGCCTGGATCAAGCCCGACACGCTCAGCGGCGTTGATCGCATCATCAGCAGCAGCAACGGCACGGGTTGGGGCTTTGGAACCAACGGCACGGGCCTCCGGTTCACGACCTACGGCAAAGCCGATTACGACAAGACGCTGGCGACGCCGCTGGTCGCGGGGCAATGGGCACACGTCGCGGTCACGTTCTCGTCGAGCAACGTCGCCGAGTTCTTCGTCAACGGCGTTTCCGTCGGCGCGCCGACGACGATCGACGGCACCGCCGGGGCCGCGAACGTCGGCACGGCCAACTTCCGTTTGGGCGGTGCCAACAGCGCGGCCGAATTCTTCGACGGCCGACTGAACGACATCGGCGCGTGGAGCGGCGTGCTGACAACCACGCAGCTCAATGCCGTGCGGCGCGGCGATCTGCCCAGCGTCGGCAGCAATCCGATCGGCTTCTGGCGGCTCAACGAGGGGACCGGCACGACCGTCGCCAGCTCCGGGCCGACGACGATCAACGGCACGCTGACCAACGGCCCGACGTGGGGCACCGATGTTACGTCATCGACGGCCGGCCTGCTGACGATCACGCCGACCGGCATCACGGCCGTCGAAAACGGCGTGACGACGATGACCGTTCACGGCGGCAGTTTTCCGATCGTGATTCGCAACGTCGCGCCGACGATCACGCAAACGCCGAACCTCGCGCTGGCGAACGGCGGCGCGGGACTGCGTGAAGGGGACGTGCTGACTGTCGTGCCGAACGCGACCCCCGGCCGCTTCGACGTGAAACTCAACGGCACGACCGTCGATCAGATCATCGTCGCCGATCCCGGCTCGCAAGATTTGGCGACGATGTCCGCGCTGGTCCGCATCGAGAATCCCGACGGCACGACCAGCAGCTTCTCGCAACGCGCGTTGACGTTCGCCAACACGTCGCACGTCGAACTGCCCAATACGGTGCTGGATGGCCTGACGAACCTGACCACGACGATGTGGATCAAGACCGCGAACACCGGGACGCAAACCCTCCTCAGCGCGGCGAACAGCACGCACGGCACCGAATTCACCGCGTTGCTGACGAATGCCACGACGTTCTCAGTCATCGTGCATGGTCAATCGGTCTCCTGGACCGTCCCCTCGCTGGCGGACAACGTGTTCCATCACATCGCCGTCGTCCGCAACACGTCCACGAGACAAGTGGAACTGTTCCTCGACGGCGTGTCGCAAGGGACGCGGTCGATGTCCTTCGTTGCGAGCGAACTTGACGTCGCGGCGGGTGGCTTGTTCCTCGGCCAGGATCAGAGCGTGGTCGGCGGCGGGTTCGATCCGGCGCGGGCGTTCGTCGGCACGCTCAGCGACGTCACCGTTTGGAGTCGCACGCTGACCGCTTCGGAAATCGGACTCGTGCGGCAGAATCAGCTCAGCGCCAAGGAAATCCTCGGACGTGGCGGAGTGTCCGATCTGCGGCTGCGGCTGCGGTTGAACGAAGCGGCCGGGTTCGCGGCCCGCGACAGCGGCACGCTGCGACATGACGGCAAGATCACCAATCCGAATTGGAACAACGCGGCTCCGTCCCTGTTCGACGGCAGCGTGCGGCTCAGCGACGAGGGGAACTACACGCTGTTCGTCACGGCGTCCGACAACGACGGCGGTCTGGCGACGGCTCAGCGAGCCTTCACCGTCAGCAACGTCGCGCCGGCGATTTCGACGTTCGGTTTCAAGCCAAACGTGTTCGCGATCGGCTCGCTGGTGGGCGTGACTGCCAGCGTCACTGACGTCGGCCCCACGGACACGGTCACTCGGCATTGGGAAGTCACGTCGAACAACGGCCAGATCATCGACCCGTCGGTGGACTCTCGGTTGCTCTTCACCCCCGCGTTCGCCGGGACGTACACGATCACGCTGCGAGCCGAAGACAACGACGGCGCGCTGTCGTCGCGCACGCAGACGTTCGACGTCAATCCGGTGGCCCGCATCACCGGCACTCCGGCCGGCAATGTCCTCGCGGGATCGGCGGTCGCCTTGAGCGGCACAACGTCCAGCGCGATCGCCGACGCGGGGCTGTTCCTGCAAAGCACGCCCGTCGTGCGCGAATACTTGTGGACGGCCGGCAGCGGCGTCGCGATCTTCGGAGCCAACACCGCCACGCCGATCTTCGTCCCGACGACGACCGGCGCGCACACGGTCACGCTGAAAGTCAGCGACGTGATTGGCGCGTCGCGGTACGAGCACACCGTCACGACGACGATCACCGCGACGGCGGCGACCGCTGCCGGGATCACGCAGACGGCGAGTCCAAATCTCGAAGGAAGTTTGTTGGCCTTCACGGCGAACGGCCTGGCCGCGCTGCCAACCGACGCGAACGGCGCGACTCTGGGGACGCGGACGTTCGTTTGGACCGCGAAGGACGCGGCGAACAACACCATCACGACCGGCAGCGCGGCGGACTTCAGCTACGTCGCGCCGAACGACGGCAATCACACGGTCACGCTGTCCGTGACAGATCACTTCAGCGGCCAGACGATCGCTCGCAATGCGACTCCCGCCTCGCTGACTGTCGCGGTGGCGAACGTCCTGCCGACGCTCGATCGCATCGCCGATCCGTCGATCGCCGCGGATGGCTCGATCACGCTCAACGGCGCGTTCACCGACGCCGGACTCGTGGACACGTTCAACGTCACGATCGCCTGGGGCGACGGCCAGACAACCGGCCCGACCGCGGTGACCTCCAACTCCGTCACGACCGGTGGCCGAGCCGGCTCGTTCAGCTTCAATCACAGCTACTCCGGCAATGGCAATTTCACGATCACCGTCACGCTGGCCGACGATGCCGGCTCAATCACGCGAACCGTGACCGCTCGCGACGTGATCGCCGCGTCGGCGGATCTCGTCGATGTCACGCCCGACCCACGCAACACGCCCGTCGGCCTCGTGACCGTGAACTTCACCGAAGACGTCACCGGCGTGGATCTCGCCGACTTCGCTCTGACTCGTAGCACCGGCGGCTCGCCGGTGTCCGTTGACCTTGCGGGTTTGACCGCCACGCAAGTCACCGCGAAGCAATACACGATCGACCTGTCGAGCGTCACGACCACCAGCGGCAACTACACGCTCCGTCTGAACGCGATGTCGTCCGGCATCGCCGACGTGGCGGGCAACGCGCTGCTGCTCGACGCGACCGACAGTTGGACTTCCGACTTCGACGCGCCGGCCGCAACGCTCAGCGGCATCGACCCGACGATCCGCAACACGTCCGTCGGCCTCATGACCATCGACTTCACCGAACCGGTCAGCGGCGTCGGCATCGAGGATTTTTCGTTGACCCGTGGCACGGGCGGCTCGCCTGTGCCCGTGAGTTTGTCCGGCCTCACCGTCACGCAACTCAGCCCGACGCAATTCACGCTCGACCTGTCGAGCGTCACGTCGGCGGCGGGAGAATACGCACTGACGCTGACAACGAGCGGCTCGAACATCCGCGACGCGGCGACGAATCTGCTCGGCGCGAACGCGACGGCCGCTTGGATCAACGATCAAACCGCGCCGACAGCCGACCTCCTCGACATCACGCCCGATCCGCGCAACATGGCGGTCGGCGAAGTCACGATCCAATTCGCCGAAGAGGTGACCGGCGTCGATGTCGGCGATTTCACGCTGACGCGCGACGGCACGGCCATCGGCATCGGCTATGTGCCGTTCACGCAAGTCTCGGCGTCGGAATACACGCTCGACCTGACCGACTTGACGAACGTCTCCGGCAATTATTCGTTGACGCTGACCGCGTCCGGTTCCGGCATCACCGACCTCGCCGGCAACAGTCTCACGGCCAACGCGACCGATGCGTGGTTCACCGACAGCGATGCCGCGACCGCGAGCATCACCGCGATCGCGCCGCGCATTCGCAACGTGGCGGTCGGCGTCGTGACGATCCACTTCACCGAAGACGTGACCGGATTGGACCTCGCCGATTTCGACCTGACGCGCGACGGCCTGACGCTCGATCTGTCGAACGCCGTGCTCACGGAGATCAATCCGCGACAGTTCACGTTGGACTTGTCCGCCGTCGAGCAATTCGACGGACGTTACGAACTGACGCTGAACCTGAGCGGTTCCGGCGTGCTCGACCCGTTCGGCAACGAGTCGTTCGGCAGCGTCACCGACGATTGGGTCGTCGATACCACCGCGCCCGACGCCGCGATCTCCGACGTGCTCATCGGCCCGTTCGATCGGGACGCCGGCATCGTCACGATCCACTTCAACGAACCGGTTGTTGGCGTGGACATCGCTGACTTCTCGCTGACGCGCGACGGCAACGCCGTCAGTCTCACCGGCCTGTCCATCGTCGAAGTCAACGCGCTGGAATACACGCTCGATCTGTCGTCGGTCACGTCGGCGTTCGGCGAGTACGTTTTGACGTTGAACGCGGCCGGCTCCGGCATCGCCGATCGCGCGGGGAACGCGCTGGCGACGGACACAGCGGAACCGTGGCTGAAGGAATTCGTCGAAGTCATCGCCGACGCGGCCGGGCCGTACTCGGTCGATGCGGGCCGCGACCTGTCGCTGGCCGGGTCGATCTCGCACACGCATCCCGACCAGACGTTCGAGTGGGATTTCAACAACGACGGCACGGCCGACTTCATCGCCGACAGCGGCGAGAGTGTCGCTCCGTGGCTGACCGTGGCCGGCGCGGGACTCGGCACCGGGACGCACACGATCACGCTCCGCGTGCTGATCGAAGACAACCTGATCGACACGGCGACCGCCTCGCTGACGATCGGCGGCAACTTCCTCTTCGACATGTTGAGCGACGACGATCTCGTGCTGAAACAGGCGGGGAGCGAACTGGAACTGCGCGACCGCGCGAGCGGTTCGCTGGTCAGCCGCGCGAAGCTGGCCGGGCTGACGTCGATCCAGATTCTCGGCAGCCCGTTCGACAACACGCTGACCGTCGATCTGTCGGGCGGAAATCTGATTCCGGCGAACGGCCTGAGCTTCGACGGAGCGGGCTTCGGCGGCGGCATTCGTGGCGACGTGCTGCGGGTCGCGGGCCTGACAACCAGCGATGTCGAGCATCAACTCGTCAACGACGGCAGCGGCACGATGCTGTTCGGAGGCCGGTCGATTCAACACGCCGGAGTTTCGACGCTGGTCGATGATCTCACGGCGAGCACTCGGCAATTCACGTTCGGCGACGAGGCGGACGCGATCACGCTGGGCAATGATTCGCAGGCATCGAACAACGTCTCGCGGCTGACGAACATCGTCAGCGGCGCGGTCGTCGAATTCCAATCGCCGACGACCGCGCTGACGATCAACGCGAACGGCGGCGACGACGCGTTCGCGCTCTCCGGCATCGACGCGGCGTTCGCGGCGGGACTCACTTTCAACGCCGGCAGCGGCGACGACGGCGTCACCGGCGGCGCGTGGTTCGGCAAGTCGGTCACGCTGCTGGGCGGGGCCGGCAGCGACACGCTGATCGGCGGAGCCGGCAACGATTCGCTCAACGGCGGAACCGAAAACGACACCGTGGATGGGGGACTCGGCAACGATTCCGTCAGCGGCGGCGACGGCGTTGATCTGGTGCGAGCGACCGGCAACGTCAATTTCACGCTGACCGACAATTCGCTGACCGGCCAAGGGACCGACAACCTGTTCGCGATCGAGACCGCGCTGCTCAACGGCGGCGACGGAGCCAACACGCTCGACGTGGCCGGCTTCACCGGGCAAGCCACGATCAACGGCGGCGCGGGAGCCGACACGCTCGTCGTGTCGAATTTCAATTCCGTGTTCGCGATTGGCGGGACCGGGCAAGACACGCTGCGAGTCGGCGGCGCGACGCTCGATCTCAACGCCGTCTCCAACGAGCGGCTGATCGGCATTGATCGCATTTCGCTGGTCGGCAACGGGCCACAGACGCTGTCGCTGAATCTGCTCGAAGTGCTGAACCTGTTTGGCGAGGGGAACTCGCTGATCGTTGATCGTGACGCCGAAGACACCGCGAACATCGGCGGCGGTTGGACATTGACCGGCCGCGACACGATCGGCGGCAAGACGTTCGAGGTTTACACGCAAGACGCGACGACGCTGTTCGTGCAATTCTTCAACCGCGCTCCGACGATCACCGCGATCGCGAATCAAACAACCGACGAAGACGTGTCGATCGTCAATCTGCCGTTCCTCATCGGCGACGTCGAAACCACCGCGTCGTCGCTGACTGTCAGCGCGACGTCCGACAACACGTCGGTCGTGCCGAACCCGACGCTCGGCGGTTCGGGAACCAACCGCACGCTGTCGATCAACCCGGTCGCCAATCAATTCGGCTCAGCCACGATCACCGTGACCGTGACCGACGGCGACGGAGCCAGCACGTCGCGGCAGTTCAACGTCACGGTGCGGTCGGTCAACGACGCCCCGACGATCAGCGCGATCGCCGATCAGAACTTCGTGGCTGGCACGCCGATCAGCTTCACGATTGGCGATGTCGAGACGACCGCCGGTTCGCTGACCGTCAGCGCGACGTCTGCAACACAAACGATTGTCGCGAACAGCGGCCTCACGCTGAGCGGTTCGGGAACCGACCGTTCGTTGCAAATCACGCCGGTCGCCGGAGCGTTCGGCACGACGCCAATCACGATCAACGTGTCCGACGGCACCACGACCACGACGCGGCAGTTCGTGCTGTCGGTGCTGGCCGACCTGACGTTCAACGTCCGCAGCAGCTCGGCGATCACGGCGACGACGACGATCACGACGACGGTCGCGGTCGATGCCAGCAATCGGCTGGTCGTTAAGTACGGCTCAATCACCGACACGCAGCAGATCGCCGCGAACCTGATCCGCTCGATCACGATCAACGGCACGGCGGCGAAGGACGTCGTCAATCTCTCGCCGTTGACCGCTGCGAAGTTCACTCGCTTGCAAAAGATCACGGTCAACGCGGGAGACAACAATGACACGATCACCGGCTCGGTCTTCGCCGAATCGCTGGTCGGCGGACTCGGCAACGACAGTTTTGTTGGCGGCGACGGCCACGACACGCTGATCGGTGGCGCGGGGAACGATTTCCTCGACGGCGGCCTCGGCAACGATTCGATTCTCGGCGACGCGGGACTCGACACGCTGCTGGGCGGAGCCGGCACGAACACGCTCGACGGCGGCGCGGACGACGATCTGCTGCGCGAAACGGCCGACGTCAACTTCACGCTGACGAACACGTCGCTCACCGGAGTCGGCGTGAACGCGCTGACGAGCCTCGAACTGGCGACGCTCTCGGCGGGCGCGGGCACGATCAACAACGTGATGGACGCGAGCGGCTTCAGCGGCCGAGTCACGCTGCTGGGTCTCGCGGGGAACGACTCGCTGATCAGCGGCTCGAACAACGACTCGCTCGATGGCGGCGCGGGCAATGACACGCTCGGTGGCGGACTCGGTAACGACACGTTCAATGGCGGGGCCGGAGCCGACCTCGTTTGTGAAACCGGAGTCAGCACGGCCACCGCCGGTTCCACGACAATCAACAGTTCGCTCGGTCTCGACAGCCTTGTCTCCGGCAGTGTCGAAAGCTTGAAGCTGATCGGCACGAGCGGTGCGGACACGTTGTCGATCGCGACGACGGGCGGATTCGCCGGCACGGTGAACTTCGAGGGACTGGGCGGCAACGACACGCTCACGGCCGGAGCCGGCGCGGCCACGCTGACCGGCGGCGACGGCGACGACACGCTCAAAGGTGGCGGCGCGGCCGACAAACTCTTCGGTGGCGCGGGTCAGGATTCGCTGTACGGCGCGGCCGGCAACGACACGCTCGGCGGGGGAGCCGGCGACGACACGCTCAACGGCAACTCCGGCACCGACCTCGTGGACGAACTCACCGACGGCCGAGTCACGATCGCGCCGAACACCGACGCACGGCAACTCAGTTCCGACAACCTCGGCACCGACCAGTGGCTCGCGATGGAACAACTCAAGCTAACCGGCGGCAGTGGCCGCGACTTCTTCGACGCGCGCCGTTCGTCGCTCCCGGCGACGCTGTTCGGCAACGACGGGAACGACACGCTCTTGGGTGGAGCCTTCATCGACAGCGTCGTTGGCGGTAACGGCGATGATTATCTCTCCGGCGGAGCGGCGACCGACAAGATCGAGGGCGGAGAGGGCATCGACACGCACTACGAATCCGCCGACACGAACTTCACCGTCACCGGCACGAAGATTTCCTCCTCCGTCACCGGCACGACCGAAACGCCGACGAGCATCGATCGCATCGTGATCCTCGGTGGCAACGGCAACAACAATCTGAACGCGACCGCCGCGACGATCTCCGTTGTGCTGCTCGGCGGCCGAGGCAACGACACGCTGCTGGGCGGTTCCGCCAACGACACCCTCAGCGGCGGCAACCGCGCCGACAGCACAGTCAACGACGGCGTGGACAGCCTCAACGGCAACGGCGGTGCCGACACCTACGAATCCGATCCGCAAGACATTCGAGTCCTCCAGCCGGCAGACGTCGTCATCGACGACATCTTCTCGCTGCTGCCCGATTGGATTGACGCGGTCTCAAGTTAGGAACGAGACCGCAATAACTTCCCTGAGCCGCACGGCGCTAGCCGTCGGTCATGTCACTGCACCGGCGGCTAGCGCCGTGCCGCTCACGAACGCTCGACCGCCTGGCCGCGCCGCTGGACGATGTCGCTCTCGACCGCGATTTCCATTTGGGGTTGGGTTCGATTCGCAAGACGCTCGTGCATCTGCAAAGCGTGGAACCGGGCTGGCTCAAAGTTTGGGCCGACGGCTCCGGCACGTTCGAACTTTCGGACCCGCATCAGTCCCTCGGCGAAATCCAAATCGCGTGGTCGCGAGCGCGGCGACTTCGATTGCCATTGTCGTTGTCGGTGCGACCAGATCGCTTCGGCGAGTCTGCCGGCGCTCGAGCCGCCGGGCCAATGAGCGTTGTCTTGCTCTGTTTCTCCGTGCCTGCGGCACTCAGCTTCTGCTAAGCTGCAAATGACTCAGCGTTTTGTTGATGTTCCCGATTGACCTTGTTTTTGAGAGGACGTCTTCAATTCTGACATTCGCTGTCTCCTTAAATTCGCTGTCGTCCTTTTTGCTTGAAATGAGAGATCGACAGCGAATTTAGAAAGGCAGCGAATGGACCACCTGCGGAAACTCGTCCACGACGAGTTCTCAATGTTCGGAGCCAGCACGCCATGAAAACCACAACGAAGCATGACCGAGCGATTCCGGCAGCAGAGTGAAATCATGGTGATTCGAGCTGAACAACCCGGCGATGTCTTGCCGATTCATGCCGTCCATGCCGGAAGTTTCCCGACGACTGATGAGGCCCGCCTCGTTGATCTCCTTCGCGCTGCTGGCCGACTTTCGGTGTCGCTGGTCGCGGACGAGGACGGCTTGGTGATTGGCCATGTCGCGTTCAGCCCGGTGACGGTGACGCGCGGTGACATCGGCGCGGGCTTGGCTCCGGTCGCGGTCCTGGCATCGCACCGTTGCCGAGGGATCGCGGCGGAGTTGATTCGCGCGGGGTTGAAAGAGTGCCGGGTCACGGGCTTCGGCTGGGCGGTCGTGCTCGGCGAGCCAGCGTACTATGCTCGCTTCGGATTCCGAGCCGCCTCCGAATTTGGACTCTCCGACGAGTACGGCGGCGGCCCGGCGTTTCAGTGTGCTGAGCTGACCCCCGGCGCACTGCCCGTAGGAGCCGGGCTGGTCCGATACGCGCCGGAGTTCGCGTCATTGGGATGACGATGGGGTGATTGGACGGGTTGGCGAAATGAACTCGCCGCCGTCAAGCAGTTGTCGAACAACACCGGCATGAGCTGGGACTTGAGCGGCACGACGGACGCCATCGGATATCATCCGCAAGACGATGTCGAGCAGCGTCGTTGACCGATCATCGCGCTCCAGAGGAACTCATCATGATCCGAGTGGTTTTTGCCTTGGCAGTGTTCATCAGCGTGTTGTTGACAACCACCCATCGCAGTGCCGCCAATCCGCCGCCGGCGCGAACGATTTTGTTCGTCGATGACCACGAAGTGCTGTACCGCGCGGGGGGCGGCGTGATGGACATCGAACTGATGGTCAGTCGCGACGGACTCGAATGGGAGCGGCCGTTTCGCCAGCCGTACTTCATCCCGCGCAGTCCGGGCGAGCAATTCGACAGCGGCACGATCGTCACGAACGCGAACATGATCGTGCATGGCGACGAAATGCGGATGTATTACGGAGCCTACAGCAGCGGCGCGATCGGCGGCGGCAACAACATCACCGGCGATCAACAAAAAAGCGGCGTCGGCCTCGTGACGCTGCCGCTGGATCGCTTCGCTGGCATCCGATCCGAATCGGAATTGCCGTCGGCCAAACTGAAATCGCCGCCGAACATCAGCCAGATCACGCTCAAGCCGCTCGACCTGGCCAACCGCACCGCGATTCATCTCAACGCCAACTCGCTACGTCATCGCGTTGCCTGGAACGAGAAGTCGCTCGCCGATCTCCCCTCCGGCCGGTATCACCTGCGACTGCATCTGCAACAAGCCGAAGTCTTCGCGGTGACGATCGAATAAACCCATCCGCCGAAACGCGCTCGACAAACCGTAGGGTGGGACCAGCGGCGCTTCGCCGCGCCGGCCCACCAATTCACGATGAGGAAGAAGATCGACAGAAAGATGGGTGGCAGAAAAATGAAAACCACAATCACCGCTCGCCGCCGCACTCATTTTTCTGTCATCCATCTTTCTGTCGAAATGGTTTTCATTTCTCTTTGGTTCTGTCTGCCATCGACCGCCGCCGAGCACCTCATCAAACCGGGCGAGTCGCCGCAGGCGGTGCTCGATCGGACGGCGGCGGGTGATCGGTTGGTCTTGCTGCCGGGACTGCATCAGCATCGGCTCGGCAAGCATCGGTCGCTGTTGTTTGTGGACAAGTCGGTCGAGATCGAGCTGCGCGAGGGGGCCACGCTGAAACTCGCCGACGGCGAGACCACGTTGGAGAAGACGCCGGAGATCACGACCGATCACGGCGCGCCGAAAAAGCTGGATGATTTGCAGGTCGGCGGCGAATACGACCTGTCGTACTCGGCGAAGAATCGCTCGGACGAAGTCTTCCCCGGCAACACGATCTTCACGGTGGTCATCGACAGCGAAGGAACCAACGGCGCGGCAGACACGTTCGCGTGGGGCGTCGGCAAGCTGTTCGACAAGCGGAGCGAGCACGTCGCGATCACCGGCGATTGGCAGGATTTGGCCGCCGGCGTGAAGGTCCGTTTTGAAAACCGCTCGGGCCACAACAAGGGAAGCTTGTGGTTCCTTTCCTACGATGGCCGCGAGTCGTATGGCATCCGCATCGGCCACGGGTTGCAGCCGGATTACATCGAGAACGTCCGCCTCTTCGGCAAGGGGACGATCGACCTCAACGCGACGCACAACGTCCAGCCGAGCGGACTCGTGAAGGACATCAGCGCGTGCGTGCTGGTGCATGGCCGCGTGCGCGGCGTCACGATCGAGGACATCACGATGACCGACACGATGCGTTCGGTAATGCTCTACGGCGAGCACACCGGCAAGTTCCTTGCTGGCGGCGGCGTGACGCCGGGTGAATCGTTCGACGCGGAGAACATCGGCATCCTCCGCACGCGCACGATCAACCCGAACGGCAGCGGCTATCTGCTCGGCCATCCGTCGCATCGCGGGCATCTCCGCAACGTACGCTGCAACGGCAACTACATGGAGACCGCGACGACCTCCATCGAGCCGAACTTTCAGCTCGACGGCTACGAGGTCATCGGCAACGTCATCAAGAGTAACGGCCAGGCGATTCATTGCTGGCGAATGTCGTCCAACGGCGTGATCGCCGACAACCTGCGGATTCACGACAACACCGGCAAGCCGGTTGTCGTGACCGGCGCGCCGGGAGGTTGGAAGCCGCCGTTCAATCTGACTCTGCGCGACAACCGCAATCATCTCAGCGATGCGCCGGCCAAGACAGTCAAGTGAAGCAATCGCCGGATCGTTCGCGCAAATAGAAATCCCAACACGAAAGTCTCAACATGCGAAGTGGCGTTTTGTTGGCGGCATTGTACTTGAGCATCGGCGGCGCGGCGTCGGCGGCCGAGCGGTTCATTGAAGGCGCGACGGCTCGCGCGTCGAGCGAGCAAGTGAAGGGGTTGATGAGTGCGATGAACTTGGTGAACGACCGCGGGTTCAAGGAGACCTCGCCGGGGAGTGGCGAGTTTCAGTTGACGACGAATGGGTATGCCGAT
>CAZILR010000001.1:0-50949 GCA_964539995.1 uncultured Planctomyces sp. | reverse complement strand
GCGTCGCGGAAAGGATCGTCCGCAAAGCCCCGTGCCCGGTGCTGACCGTGCGACATCCTCAACATGAATTCGTCATGCCGTAAGGCCGCAAAGCGGACAGACAGCCGGCTGACGGTGTGCAGCCGGATCGTGAATCACCTTTTTTGATCGAGGAGGGTAGATACCATGTTGCTTCCACGTTGGTGTTCTCAGCCAAGTCGTTTGTTGATGTTTGTGGCCTTGGTGGTGCTCACGGCGTCCGCTCACGCGCAGGAGCCGGGGCAGAACAATGGCAGGTTGCCGCCGCGTGTCATTGCTCCGCAGGCGATTGAGGCCGGCGTCGCTTTGGAACTGTATGGGCACCCCGACACGGCGCATCGGCGCATTGAAGTCCGCCTCATTGACAATCGAGTGGACTTGTCGGGCACCGTGGCCAGCAAGTCTGAACTCGTGACGGCCGAGCGACTGGCGACGATCGCGGCACCGGATCGCAGCATCGTGAATCGGATTCAGGTGGATCGCGATGGACAGTTTCTGCGAGTCGATGGTTCGAGCGAGGGTTCGCCAGCGGATCTCCGACGTCGCTTCATGGACGTGCTGGCGACGACGTTTCCGCCGGAAATGCTGCGGGAACTGACCCTGACTGCTTATCACGTCGCAGATCCTGCGGCCTGGGTCGTGGTCGTTGAGGGAACGGTTCCGTCGATGCGAGATCAAATGGCGGTCAGCGAAACGCTGTTGCTCGGCACTCCGGCCGCTGCGGCCGTGATCAATCGCACGCATGTGATGCGCGGGCTGATCGAGGTCGCTCGCTCGGACGTCAGTGTCCGTGGGCCATTCGGATTCTTCGGCGTCGATGTGAATCGACGCGGAGGAGTGGCCGTGGATGTTGGCCCCTTGGCCATCCGGACCGGCCGGCAGAACCGTGTGATCACAGAGGTGAATGATGACCCGCTGGTGCTGGATCAGTATCAGACGGCGATCCGATCCGATGCGGACCTGCGAAGTGCTCAATTCCAACCGCGTGTGCTGAGTGGAGTGCTCACACTCGAAGGCCGGCTGAAACCGGCCGACAAGATGCGAGCAGTGGCCTTGGCTCAAACAATCTTTGGCGTTCGCGGAGTGGTTGATCGCACGGAAGTGCTGGAAGGTCAGCCAGCGTATTACCGCGAGTCGGATTTGACCGCCTATCTTCGCCAGCGGCTCGGCGAACATGCCGCAGCGCGTAATATCGAGTTGCTTCCGGCTCCGTATGAGCGAACCAAGTTACGGGTCGCGTTTCCCACCAGCTTTCACGCGGTTCTGGCAACGGCGGTGATCGCGAACGACGCCGCATTGTCGGAACTGCCGATCGAGCGCGAGTTTCGCGAAGAGATGCCGGCCTCGCCGCAGGAGATTCTTCCACCAAGGTGACAGCTCGCCAAATTACCCCGCGCGCGGAATTTGCCGATCGGCGTGGCTGGAAAAGCAGAGCGTGCCGCCGTCCAACACGATCAGTTCGCCAGGAAAGAAACTTTGCCAGCCAGCGGTGCTCAGCGGGCAGGTGGCGATGACGTAGCCGTGGTTGAAGGCTTGATGCTCGACGTTCTGCATGTTGATTTCGACGGTCGCGTCCTCCAGGTGCCGCGCCTGTCCCTCGGCGATACGGAGCTTGCGCAGACTCAGCCCCTTCCACCCCGCGGCGTCGTGATAGCCGAACAGCCGATGTCCGTCCGACAGCAGACAGTTCAGCTTGCCTCGCCGATTCAGTTCCGACAGTTGTTGGTGAAGCCAGTGCCAGCTTGGCTCATCATTCAACAAGTCGTTGCGTTGGGCGAGCTGCTCCAAAAGCGAACAGAACACATGCTCGGAATCGGTGCCGCCGAGCGGCCGAAATCGGCCCAAGGGCAATTCGCGAAAGTCGATCAACGTGCCGTTGTGAGCGAAGCAGAATTCCCGCGCGGCAAGTTCTCGGCTGAAAGGATGCGTGTCGGCACGAGTCGGCGGACCTCCCGTCGTTTGATGTCGCACATGAGCGACGTAAATCCGTGAATTGAGGCCGTGATAGTTTTCCAAGAATTGCGTGAACGAACTCTTCCGCCACTCCAACGGTTCCTTGACGACAGCCAGCGACTGGTCTGGATACCACGCCAATCCCCAACCGTGAGCGTTCTCCATGTCGCGCATCGCAAATGCGCGAATGGAAAAGTCGGCGGAAATCGGCCGGTCGAAAGACATGCCCATTAACTCGCACATGAAAGTTCCCTCTCATCGTTTTCCAATGTCATTCTTTGGCCTCGCGACCATCGGAGGAAAGCCTATCACGATGCAGTCGAATTGGCGTTTGGGTTCGAGAATCATTCGCAATAGACTGCCGCGCCCGCAGCGGAACCGTGGCCGATCAAAGTCCGATGAGGAATGCTTCATGCTCACGATGAATCGACTCGTTCTGTTTGTGGCGTTCGTCGGCTGGCTGGGTGACGACGCACGCGCGGCGGATGTCGCGGTTCCGACGGAGATCGTCCGCTTTGTGGCCATCGACAATGTCTGCGCGTGGCCGAATCTGACGCGGCTGAGCGACGGTTCGATCGCGGCGATCATTCACAATCGTCCGAGCCACGGCGGTATGGAGGGAGACATCGAATGCTGGACCAGTTCCGACGGAGCGTTGTGGCAGAAGCGCGGACATCCCGCGCCGAACGAGCCGCACACCATCCGCATGAATCACGCGGCCGGACTGACCAAGAACGGCGACTTGCTGGTGCTGTGCTCCGGCTGGACCGACCTCAAACAGCCGGAGCGTCCGAAGCAGGACCGCTTCCGCGACGCGGTGCTGCGGCCGTGGGTCTGCCGCTCAAATGACGGCGGTCGGACTTGGTCGCAGATCAAAAACTTCCCCGCGCCGGAATCGGGTTGGACGGAGTTCATTCCGTTCGGCAACCTGTTCGTCGGCGAAGATGGCGGGCTGCATGTCTCGTGCTATCAGGGCGAGTTCACCGACCCGGCGAAAACGTACAAGACCAAGCGCTATCGCTCGTGGCATCTGCGCAGCGACGATGACGGACAATCGTGGCAGCCGATTGGCGTGATCGGCTCGACACACAACGAGACGACGTTGTTTCCGCTCGGCGGACGGCGCTGGCTTGCGGCGGCGCGCGAGACAGCGATGGACTTGTTCCGCTCCGACGACGACGGAGCCACTTGGTCCGCTGCGCAGCGCGTGACCGAACGCAACGAGATCAACGGACATCTCACCCGGTTGAACGACGGCCGTTTGTTGCTGAGCTACGGCAGTCGCGTGAAGGGGCAATTCGGCGTGCTGGCCAAACTGAGCGACGATGACGGAGCCACTTGGTCCGCTTCGCTGCGGCTGGCGAACACACTGGATTGGGATTGCGGCTACCCCAGCAGCGTCTCCCGCGCCGACGGCCGTATCGTCACCGCGTACTACGCCAAGCGCGTCGAGAACCACGAACGCTATCACATGGGCGTCGCGATTTGGGAAGCTCCTCGGAAGTAGCCTCGTTGGTTCCAGCCGTGCGCGCGAACCTCAAACGACTCGCGCGCACGCCGATGGCGTTGCGGTTAAACATCTCATCTCAGTCATTTCTCAACGCCGCCGCGATCGCGGCCTTGAGTGGCTTCTCGACCCCCACGCCGACGAAGACCAGCCGATCCTCGAAGACCAGCCGGACTTCCTCCACTGTGGCGACCACGATCAACTTCCGGTGTGCGTACTGCACCGGCACCGAATAGTCGTTCGTGTCGAACCGCACCAGCGATTGTGAATCGGCCGTGCCGTCGGCGATGCCCTGCCACTCGCTCGCCTCAATTTCCATACGGATCCTCCGAGTGCGTTCCGCCGAATCGGTGTGAAACACTCGAACTAAATGCCCTTCGGCAAAAACTCGACGACCATTTTCTGTGACACGGCTCCGTTTGATGGAGTGAGCCGCACCTGTCGCAGGTCGGCCACTGATGAGTGTCACAAAACCGCGAGTAGCAACCGGTTCATCTCGAGCCGGCTCGCGTGGTCCACGGGCGGGAGGGGCAATCGTCGCCAAGGCGATCCCTCACGCTCCGTGGATGCCCCCGGAGACTTACGCCATGAGCCAAATCAGCGATCCCCATCTCCGACCCACTCAAAGCAAGACGTCTCACTCGTGCGAGCTTGCCGGTGAGGTTTCCTTTCAGCGACGGCTCGAACAGGAGAACACGCTGCTCCCTGAAATGCCCGTAATACCATTGTTCAACGGCGGGTCTCCGAAAATCGTCCCAGAGAGCCAAAGTGACAAAATCAACCGGAAACTCCTGCCGCCATGCAGCCATGATGGACTTAAGCGGACTCCTCCAGAACAGGAGAGGCAATGGATTGGTCAGAAGCTGGGGAACGACGGCCGATATGAAGTCCTCGAGTTGCTCGGCCGAGGTGGCATGGGGAAGGTCTTTTTGGCTGCCGACCGAAACCGCAACGGCGCGCATGTCGCCATCAAGGCTCCGCTTCAGCGGCTGCTATCCGTTCCGGGATTGTGCGAACGCTTTGAGCGTGAGTTCACGGCGATGATCGAACTCGAACATCCGCACGTCTGTCGTGTGCTCGACACCGGCAGTCACGAAGGGATCCCCTTTGTCGTCTTGCAGAACTTGTCGGGCGGGCACTTGGGGGAAAAGTTCTTGCAATGCCCGCTCAATGTGGCACCGCGAACGGTGAAGAACTTGTTGGCCTGGCTGCGGCCGATCGCTCAAGCGGTCAGTTATGTGCATTCTCGCGATTTCATCCATCGCGACATCAAGCCAGAAAACATTCTTTTCGACGAGCACGGCACGCCCTACCTCGGCGACTTCGGAATCGTTCGCGCCGTCGATGAGGAACGGACGGCGACGGTGGACTCTGGACTCACCCAAAACGGAGTGTGTGTCGGAACTCCGGGCTACATGGCTCCGGAAGTCGGCACGGGGAAACCGATTGACAGCCGCGTCGATTTGTATGCCTTAGCGGGAGTGGTCTATCTGTTTCTGACGGGCCAACCCCCGTTCAAGGGCGAAACTCCTGAGCAGCTTCGATTGGCACAGCTCACTCAGCCCGTGACTCCAGTACATGCCATCAACAGCGCGATTCCGGTTGCGGTGTCCGTCGTTCTCAGCAAAGCCCTGTCCGTCAATCCGGCGGATCGGCAGGAGACGTGCGGTGATTTCGTTGCAGACTTGGAAGATGCTTTCGGCGCGAACGCCGAGCCGATTCGGGGTGGTTGGTCTCGAAACACGCGTCCGCGCGATCGACGATTTCTCAGCCGAAATATGCTGCTGGGCAGTGCCGCGATTGTTTTGATGGCGGTCGCGCTGTGGTTTGAGTCGCGTGGCCACATTCCCCCTATCCCGCCACAACCACCCGTGGCGGATCAGCACCAACGAAACGCCGAAACATATCTTGCCGATGGTGAACCAAGCGGTGCCCTCCAGGAATTGAATCAAGCCCTGAAGCTGGACGAGAACCGTCCTGATTTCTACGCGAAGCGCGGAGCAGCCCTGTCAGCTCAGGGGGAGTTCGCGGCGGCGATTGAGCAGTTCACACAGGCAATCACACGCGATCCGCAGGCCGACTTTTATTCGGAACGTGGACAGGCTCAGTTGGCGTTGGGGGCCTCTGACTTGGCACGCGCCGATTTTGACGAGGCCATCAAACGCGATGCGCAGAATCCGCGTCACCAAGCGTACCGAGCGTTGGCTTACATCGCGCTCAAAGATTTCGAGAGGGCGATCCGCGATTACTCCGCCGCCTTGGAACAACGGACAACGATGCCAGACGGCGACGTCGCTGGTTGGCTCACGGGACGTGGAGCGGCCTATCTGCGGCTCGACCGATTTTCGGAAGCCCTCCAGGATTCGACCGAGGCCATTCGATTGCAGCCGCGTGAACCGCGTCACTTTCGCAATCGTGCCATCGTGAACCAGCGTCTGGGAAATACGACGGAAGAAAACAGAGACCTCCGTGAAGCGAAGCGACTGGAAGCTGGCGGCTAATTCGAAGCCGTGCTGTTCATGAACATTGCGTGCGATTGTTTGATCACACCAAAAGGAGACTGATCGTGCGGGCCACTTTCTCAATTCAGATTCTCAGCAGCCTCGCTGCCAGAGCTTTGTTGCTCGCCGTTGTCGGGATGGCATTGCATCACTCGCCAGCCTCGGCCAACGACCGTCACGCATTGGTCATCGATGTCGGCGAATTTCAACACCTCGCGCCGCTTGAGCACGCGGCCCAAGACGTTGAAGGGATGTCGTCCGCTTTGTTGCGCGGCGGACTTCAGTTGAAGGCGGTGACACCGACAAGCTCACCGGAATTCATCGACGGAGTGGTTAAGTGGGTCAACGAGACCAAGCAGGGTTCCGGCCTTTCGTTGTTGTACTATCGAGGTCATCTGCTTTTGGGGGCCGACAAGACTCCGCGATTGGCGGTTTCGACGACGGACCCTGCGAGTCCGACGGCGGACGGCGTCAGCTTGCTCAGTCTGCTGGAGTTGTTGAGCAAATGTCGTTCAGCCGTGTTGTTGTTGGATGTCGCCTGCGACGGAACTTCTGCGAGCAACCTGCCACAGGCCGTGAAGGCGACTTTGGCAAAGCTCGATTCAGAGGCGGCAATCGGAGTCGTGATTGGCTATTCGCGAACGTCGGCATCAAAAAAGAATGGCCCGCCAAGCCGATCGGCGATCACTTCGGTTTGGTCGCAACGATTGCGAGGAGACATCGATCATCCCCAAAGCAGAGACCTGACTTGGCAGGAGTTTGTGACGTTTTCTGAGCGGGAATTGTCCGACCGAGCCACGTTGGTGATTGATCGCCTGCCGGCGTTGAACCAGTCCATCGTGCTCGCCTCGGCGAAGCCACGAAAACTCGACGAACTTCTGAGCGACCTCGGTGACCGGATCGCGAGTGAGCTGCACAGGCAGGGCATTGAAGGGACTGCGATCCCGGATTTCCAAGTCCTGCCAGTTGAAGGAGCCAAAACGGTCGGCCAGGACTTCGGACCGTTGCTGCGTTACTGCGGCCAAAAGCTTCGAAGTGAAATCGCTGCTCGCGCAAACTTTCGATACCGGCTGTTGAGCGAAGATTGGTTGCGCTCTCGATTGCAGAGTTTGGACCTGGGACCGCACACGATTCTTGGGCCTGCGATGACAAAGTTGGGCCAGTCCCTGAAAGAGGAAGTTGGCAACCAGTCCGTCGCCGTTGTGTTATGTCAGTTGAGGCAATCAGCAGGGCACGGCGTCGAGATCAATTGCAGTCCGTGGAATCCGCAAAACGGAGCGACCTTCACGACGGCTTCGGGCCGCGCGCTGTTGAATCCTTCCGAGTGGGCCATGATCGGCCGAAGCGCCGTCAATGAAGCCGCCATGAGCGAGTTTCCGTCCGCCGCACCGAAAGTCCCGCGAGACACGAGGACTTCCGTGAAGACAAACGACACGCAGAAGACCACAACGCAGCCGCGAAACAACAAGCCGTATCCGCTGCTCGATTACGGCAACACCGATGACCAGGCTCAGATTCGTGCCGAGATCGCCAGCCTCGAAGAGAAGGCTCGTCGCCCGCATCCCATGAAAGAGGCCTCGTTTCCTTTCCGAGTCAGGCTCAAGCGGAACGGGGTTGCCTTGCCGGAAATATGGTCGGACCAAGATCGGCATCTGTCGGTGAAGGTCAACAAAGGGGACCGCTACACCGTCTGGGTCGAGAACCAAAGTACTGAGCCGGTCTTCCTGCGGTTGTTGGTGGACGGGCTGAACACGCTGCCCGATCACCCCTTGCTGACCACGGAAGGACATTTCGAGGTGGTCCACAAGGATCTCTCCAAGAAGACCAGCCCCGCACAGTCTGTGAACCTGACAAACGCCAAGGCGTGGTTCTGTGAACCAGGCAAGTACGAGGTCCGCGGCTTCTTCACGGCGATCGACGACCAGAGTTCCGGACCCGAACGCGATGCTCAACGAGCCACGTTCGTCGTCACCGATGCTTCAGATTCGGAAGCTTGGAGGAAGGGCTATCCCAAAGATGTCGGCATTGTGACGGCGGCGTTTTACAAGCCGACGGAACGACCCATGAGCATGGCCGCTCAGCCTCGGCTCGGTACCAAGCTGGGCGAGATCGGGCACGAGAAGGTCGAGGTCTATCAGGGTCGGCAAGTTCCCGGAGAGCTGCTGGCCGTGGTTCACATTCGCTACGGCGATTTTGAGCAAGCTGTGGTGAAGTCACTCCCCATTCCAACTCTTTCAGGAACTCAGCCATGAAACTCCTCTGTTCAAATTCGAGGTTACGAATCGCCTTCTTGAGTTGGGTGTTCTCGGCCACGGCGATCCTACCGGCTGCTGAGCCGGGGTCGGCCTGGGCATTGATCCTGGCTCCGTCGCGCTATTCCGAACTGGAGTCGGCACCACATCACGTTGAGGGAGCGAGACAACTCTGCGACCAATTGTTGAAAGCGGGCTTCGCGGCCGATCACGTTGTGCTGTTGACGATTCCCAGCGGACGTCAATCTCGTCCTGCGACCGTCGATGGCTTTCGTCAGCAATTGAAGGCAATGGTGGATCGTGTCAGAGCGGATGATGTGTTTCTGGTGGCAGTCTCCTCGTATGCCGTGCGCTTGGGCGACACCGATCTCCTCTGTGCCAGCGACACCTCCCAGGCCGAACTGAACACGAGCGACGACACCGCCACGAAAGAGACTCGGAAAACACTGATCTCGGTGCAAGAGGTCGTCCACCAGATGTCTCTCTCGGCTTCGACAAAACGCTGTCTGTTGATCGACGCGGCGGGAAGCCGAGCTCAAGTGGCCAAGAAGTCCACCTCGAAAGCGGGCGAACGACCGATACAAGTTCCCGACCACCAATGGGTGATGTTCAACAATGGAGATCGACTCACCCAGCCAGCCGATGGTCGCGGTGCGACATCCTGTTTCATGCGATCTGTGATTGATGGACTGGCACAGCACGCTGACGGCAACAGAGATGGCCAAGTTTCGCTGCTCGAGTTGTCCGACTATTGCCAGCTCTCGGCCGAGGCCCAGCAATTGACGGCCCCGATTTTTCATGGCAAGACCACCGCCAACTTCACGTTGGCAGCCATCAGCGAAGATCCCGATGACGCTCGTCGCCTGCCCATTGAGCTGCGCCAGCGCCTGGCCGAAGAATTGCTGAGTGCCGCCCGCAACACACTCCTGGTTGAGCGGAAGGGTGCCGCGGCGCTGGAGTCCTTGCTTCGCGCCTCGCAGTATCGGCCTGACTCGAAAACACAGAACGAGATTGACCAACTGACCAACACGGCCGTGGCCTCGAAGGCGGATGCTCAAAACGTCGCGGCCGCTTGGGCGCGTGCGAGTGCTCAGCAACGGCCATTGATCGTGCTGCTGCCTTTTGCCACCAACGTCCAAGTCCCCGGAGAGATCACCGTCCGTGAAGTCCTGCCCGCCGGGACGTTGGTGAAGGTCACGAAGTTTGTCGGGAATGAGTGGCTGAAGGTGGAAGGCCAATTCCGTCCGGAGTTCAGCGTGAATCGGCTGGGTTACACCGCCGCTCCGTTGACTGAAGGCTTTGTGAGACTGTCGAGCCTGCGAAGCCCAGACCAGGCGAACGACAACGTCCTCGCGCCAACGCTCGAAAAGGTTTATGCCGGCACGGCATCACGCTTCCCACAGTCCTTCAGCCAAACGTCTGGCGATGAGTAGTCGCCGACTCCCCAATTATGTTCCCTCTCCAAGGAGTCTTCTCATGAATCTGACCATTCGCCTCGTTCTGTTGCTCGCAACCGGCTGGTGTTTGTGGTCCACAGCTCCAGCCGCTCGAGCGGAAACTCGTCATGCCGTGATCATCGCCGTTCGTGATTATCCCCAAGCAACGCAACTCCCTTCCTTGGAGGGAACCCAGCGCGATGCCGAGCGATTGCGACAAGTGTTGCTGCGAGGCGGCTTCCCGGAATCCAACATCGTGGTGATCCAGGAATCCGCTGCGGACACAACCTTGCGGCCCACCCGGATGAATATCCTCAACCGTCTCGATCGTACTTTCGCCAAGGCGATGACGGACGACCTCGTTTTGGTCGTGACCATCGGACACGGCATCGCGATCCGAGAGACGAGCTATTTCTGCCCGTCAGATGCAACCGACGCGGCACTTGACGACTCGCAGCTCGCGGAATCGAAGTTGATCAAGGTCTCTGAGATCACCGGGCGTCTTTCAAACTGCAAAGCCGAACGACGGCTGCTGGTCGTTGATGCATGTCGCAACAGTTTGGACGGCCGCATTCGTGGGTTCGTCAAGCCGCTGCAAACGCCACCCGAAGGAGTCTGGCTGGTGAGCAGTTGCAGTGAGGCTCAGCAATCGTACGTCAGTCCCAAGCTACAAGCTGGCGAGTCACATGCTCTGTTCTCGTACTTCTTGGCCGAGGGCCTCGGCGGTGCAGCGGACTTGCTCGGCAACAGCAACGGAGAAGTGTCGCTCTTTGAGATGTTCGACTATGCCTACTCCAAGACTCAAGATGCGGCGGCTGATCTCGGCGAGCAGCAAAGGCCTGAACTGTTCTACGGCCTAGCGTTGCCATTTAGCGTTGCCAAGATCGCCAGCTTTGCACCGACCCGGGTCATCACCACCAGTGATCCCGACGTGGAACGTCGTCAGTCCGCAGATCTGGTTGCGGACCAAGGCATCCGCATCGAACAAGCCAGCGGTGCGGAATTCATCAAAGGTTATACGACGCTCGTGGCAACGAACGATCGGCGGTCGGAATCGGACCTCTATCGCCGACACCACGACCAGCTTTGCTACGCGCTGGGAACTTACCTCCGGCCGTCGCTCGATCTGAACACCGAATGCCGACTCGCTCGATTGGGGCGCGGAGCCATCTTTCGTAATTGCGGCATGTTCTCTGATGCGCTGGCCGAGTTCGCCAAAGCCGGAGAGCACCTGGAGGTCTTCGTCAAAGGGGATTACTCCACCATTCAAAACTACCTCGCCCACGAGGAAGGCAAGTTGCACCTCGATGAGTCTGGCAAGCCACTGCTCAACCTCAGGAACGAAGGGCGGCTGCCATTGAAGCAAGTGGCGCTGCGACAGCAACCTGACAAAAAAGGAACCGTCCTGCGACAGATCACGGCGCATTCCAAAGTTCGCGTGACCCAAGTGAAGACGTCATTGCGAGGCGAAGACGAATGGCTGCAAGTCACCGCCGTGAACGACAATTTGTTGCCTGAACCCGGTTGGCTGCATCGCAACGACGTGCATTGGTTCCCGGAAGCCGCCGACTTTCACACTCCCGCGACTCCGTTGACTCCGGGAGGCGGCACGGTCGGCGGCTTGTCCAAGCTGGACAATGCGGTGAGTGAAATGAATGCGGTCGCGGCGAGACTCGATGCACCCGTGATTAAGCTTGATCAAATTCAACAGCGCATTCACCAAAAGTTCCACGACTATAACCGAGTACGCGGAGTGCTTGGCAGATTCGGCGTCAATGCACCGGATATCGAGGGACGTGTCATCGCACCGATTCAAATCGCGAAATCGTACGCCAGCATCCCCGGCAACTATGTCCGCACGGCAAAGGGTTACGTCGCGCTGCCTGCCAACTACGCTCGCATGGCTCAAGGCTGGGCGGGGACGAGCCAGCAATATTACTCCGGCATGGCGCGAGCGAATGCGGCGGAACAGAAGCGTGCGGAACTGGTCAAGGCCCGATTTATCCAGCCGGTGAGTGAGAAGCCCATCACGATCGCCTCGACCCCCTGGACCGACGAGCGATAGAGATTTCTTGTTGCGATTGGCCACTCGAACGGCGTCGCCATCGACTCCAAATCTCATTTCACGTTTTGCGCAGTGACGACGGTCTGGCTGCTGACCGATTGCTGAACCACCTGTTTCTGCGACTGCGATTTCAGAAGGAGGAACATCATGACCGCCTTGAATCCCACACCGAGACATCCACAGCCTGCGTTGGCTCCGCCGCCATTTTCTGCCGCGACAGTCGTAGCACCGTTCCCGCAGCAGTGGGATGAGTTGTCGCCATCAGCTCGTCCATCGCCGAGCAATTCATCACCAACGACAAGTTCCCAAAGGACGGCGACGCGATCGAGTCGCAATGTCCGTCGGTGGGCGATCGCGGCGGCCGCGCTCGTCGGACTCGCTTGGTTCATGTCCGGTCCCTCTGAGTCGGGGCACTCCGACTGGTCGCACCATGAGCAAGCGGCTCGACATTGGAAGGACACGCAAACCAAACCGGCGTTCCAACAGCAGTCGGTGAAGTGGGTCACTCCGATGGGTCCAGCTCTGTTTGTCGGCGGTTTCGCGGTGAGTGCCGCGGACGCCGAACACGCCGGCTCTCGAAGTTATCTCTTGCACCTGTACGACTCGTGTGCCGAGGACGGGGACGAAGTGGAAGTCCTGATCGGCCAGCGCAGTCTGGGGATCTTTCCGATCAACCATCTCGGGACCAACTTGACCATTCCGGTTTATGGCAACAACCCCACTCCGTTGACGATCAGAGGGGTCAAGGATGGTGGTGGTGGAATCACCGTCGCTTGTCGCACCAGTCTCGGTCAGGGGTTCGTGCGGACTCTGGAACCAGGTGAAGAGCAACTCGTGTTTGTGAATGTGCAGTGAGCCATGCCATGTGGACCAACCTCAAAGCTCTTTGGAATGACCTGCCGCTGTTTCGCGGCCTCAGCGCGTTCACGCTGATCGGTCTGCTCGTGTTGCTGGCGAAGCTGCGTTGAAACTCAAACTCCGCAAGGTGCGATCATGGAATTCGTCAAACAAGTCTGGAACAGCTCTGGCACTTTTCGAGTGGTCGTCAGCGTCATCGCCGTGGGTGCCGCGTTGATCATCGCGACCGGAGACGGCGGTGCTCAGCCACCCAAGACGGATGACACGTCGTCTGGAGGTGTGGTCGATGCATTGAAAAGGCGTCTGCCTGGCAGCGGACAAAGCTTGCCCGGCCGAGCCACCAAGACCGCCGACAAGGTTCTGGACGTGTTCGACAAGACGCTCGACCGAACCGCGGACGCCATCGAAGGGACGTTGAAGACTCCGGAGGAATGAGCCGGAGTTGCCAGCACCGCCATCATTTTGAAACAGCATTGGTTCTGTCATGCCACGACAATCCTCACTCTCGAATCTGCTGCTCGTGCTCGGCGCGTGGATGACCGTCCAATTACTGCTGAGATTCACGGGCGTGATCGTCACGACGCTGGTTGTCAGCTTGGCCGGAGCAGCCGCGGCCACGATCTACGGCTTGAGATACGAACGACGCCTGCTGGCCAAGCTGTATCAACGAGCTGTCTGGAAATGGTGGATTGATGGCGTCTGTCATTACTCGCAGCAGCAACTTCCGGCTGACCTGACGGTCGATGGTGTTTCGGACACACTACTGTTGAAGACTTCGGGTGACTTCGATTGGTGTGCGCGACAGCTCAAGCAGAATGTGTTCGGCCACGATCAAGCGATCGAGGTGATGGTCGAGCATTTGCGAAAAGCGGTCTCGTTGCGCGGTTGTGTCGAACGCCAATCGCTACCGCCTCTCGGAGCGTTTTGGTTGGTCGGATCTCCAGGAATCGGCAAGCGGCTGATGGCGGTACGTCTCGGACAGCGACTCTTTCGACACGGCGCGGTGACGATTCTCGATCTCGGCGACTACGCCGACGACTCGGCAGTCGGACGACTCTGCGGTGTCTCCGGGCAAGACGGTTCATTGGTGTTGCCGGTGCGGCAGCAGCCTTTTCACACGGTCATTCTGGAAAATGCCGGAGCCGCGCATCCGAAAGTCTGGCAAATGTTGCAGGGTCTGCTGCAATGCGGCCAATGCTCGTCCGACACGGGCAGCGTGAGTTTTCAAAACTGCTTGGTCTTCTTGACCAGCCCATCGTTACCGCCGGAATGCCAGTCGGATTCACAGGCCCACCGCGAAAAGTGGCTCTCGGCACTCAGCGAACACATCGGTTGTCCGCCAGCGTTGTTCAACCTGGCCACCGACTGTCTGTGCTTGCGGCGATTGGATGACGTGACAAAGGCTCGCGTGTTGCTGCAACTCATGGCGGATGAGTGTCACCGCTACGAATTGCAATTGGATTACGTCGATCCACGAATCGTCGTGCGTGAGGTCGAACACTTCTCTGAGGCCACCGGTTGCGAGTCTTCGAGGATTCGCATCTCGCGCTGGATTTCAGATCCCATTCACCTGGCGGTCACTCACGGACTGAGGAATTTGGTGCTGACTCAGGATTTCGTCGATCGCTGTCAGTCCACTTCGGCTCCCCTCGAAACCGCTTCTTCCAGCCAGCTCGCACTGGCACATTAAACGAGGCAACTCATGCGCGACCCTCTGTCCATTACCGACCGCGACAAGCTGATGGAACTGCTCAGCAGCCGTCAGAAAGGGGACGCCGTTCCCAGCGAATCCCATTTGCGACAAATCATTCTTGGCCGTGTGCGCGGACAAGATCATGTTGTCGAGGATCTGGTTCGCCTGATCCGACAGCAAAAGGCGAAGGTCCGACGCGATCGGCCTGTGGCCAACATTCTGTTCGTCGGCCCGACAGGGACCGGCAAGACCGAAATGGCCAAGGCCGTCGCCGAGGCGTTGTATGGTGACGAAAAGCAGATGAAGCGCATCGATTGCGCGGACCTCACACCGCAGCAGGGAAAGACCCGTTTGATCGGCACGACCAAAGGATTCGTCGGTGCCGAAGATGGCGGCGAGCTGACACGAGCGATGCTCAGCAATCCGAATCGAGTCGTGTTGTTCGATGAAGTCGAGAAGGCCGCCAGCGAGGTCTTCGATCTGTTCCTGTCCATGATGGGCGAGGGACGATTGACCGAGCAGGGAAGCGGCCGCGTCGCCGACTTCACGAAGGCCATCATCATTCTGACCTGCAACAAAGAGCACGAAGCGATCGCTCGCATCGCAGACGAACTGCCCGATCCCTATGAGCAAGCTGACGCGATCAAGAAACACCTGCGCGACTCGCAGGCGTTTCGACCCGAAATCCTTGGCCGCTTTGACCGCATCTATGTCTTCAAGTCGCTGCCGAAGGAAGTCCTCGCCGAGATCACGGCCCTGCGCACCATCGCGCTCGCGCGACAGTACGACCTGGAGGTTGAGTTCGTTGATCCGCACCTGTTGTTCGACGCACTGTCGGCCAGTCTAAAGTTGGCGGACTTCGGAACGCGCGAGTTGGTCCGCGTGCTCGACTCGATGTTTGCCGACGGCATGATCGCCGCTCGCGATGCGGGAGCCACCAAGATCGCATTGCACCGCAACCCGGACGGAGGGATTGACGTTCAGCCGGTACTTCAGAATCCGCATCTCACGGGAGTCGCCCGCCATGCATGCTGATTGCCCACGCAAGACGGATGTCGTCGCGGCTCAAACGCAGTTCTTCGTTTCGGCCGGACTGTGCGTGGCCACCGTGGTCACGATTCATTGGCTGCCGAAGCATGTCCCGCAGCCGTTTCGACTGGGCTACACCGTCGCCTACTTCGCGGCGTTGTTGTGCCTGCTTTACCAGTTCTTCGGCCCCTTGCGGAGATATCTGCTGCTGTTGTACTCGTGGCGCTACGAGTCGGCTCCGGAACCGCTCGAACGAGCCTGGAAGAGCTTGCTGTTCTCGCTCAATCAATTGATCGCCGTCCCCTGCTTTCTGCTGGGAGCGTTTCTGTCGAGCGTGGGCTTGATCACGGTCAGCATGTGGCTGCCGGATCTCGGCGTCCTGTCGCCGCTGTACAACATGGTGTGGTGGCTGTCGCTGATTGGATTTGTCCTGTTTCCCGTCTTCGGAGGATTCCTGTTTCACGAGTGCGCTCAGAAACACCGGCAACTGTGCTACGAGACCGAGCTGTCGCGATCCTTCACGCCGCGTTGCGTTAGCGATCTGTTGAATGACTCACCGGATGGTGGCATCCCGCTGCCGCTGGCGATCCTAGACGGGCTGAAGTTCCAAGCGGGCGGACATGACTGGGAATGGAATGACTTCGTGCAGAATTGTGTCGTCTTCGGACAGATCGGCAGCGGCAAGACGTCTTGTGTTTTGAACTCCGTTCTCGACGGCCTGTTTGGTTCGGCCTCGCAAGCCGGTCTGAAACCAAGTGGCCTGATTCTGGACCCCAAGGGGACGTTCTTTCGAGATGTCGAGGCACTGTGTTTGCGGTATCAACGCCGTCAGGACTTGATCGTTCTCGACCCAGACGACGCGAGTGGCGTGTGTTGGAATCCGTTCGACTCGGCCGACGACGAATACGAACTGGCGACTCGTTTCGCCGCCGTTTCACGATCGCTGGGGACCAAAGACTCGAACTCGTCGTTCTGGATCACCAAGTCGACGATGTTCATTCAATACGCGCTGGAGCTATTGCGACTCACGAATCCTCCCGGCGAGCCGCCGTGCTTCGCACAGATCAATGAACTGGCCAGCAGCTTCGCGGCGATCTCGGAACGAGCCGATCGCCTGGACGTGACCGACCCGCGCTGCCACGACTGCCTGGCGTTCTTCGCGACCGAATGGGCCACGATGGCTCCGGAGACACGGACCAGCGTGCAGGCGCATCTGACCGGGATGCTGTTTCCGTTCCTCAAGCAACCGTATGCCACTCGCTTTGCCGGCCGGTCCACCCATCGCATCGCCGACATGATCGACAACGGCAAGATCCTGTACTTGCACATGCCGACCAGCGACCGCGAAACGATGGCTCGCACGATCGGTATTTTCCTGAAGCTGGAGTATTACCGCGAGGTGCTGCGACGCCCGCGCAAAAAGCGCCCCAGCTTTTTCTTCTGCGACGAATTCCAAAAGTTCTTCACGGCCGGCTCGAAAGAGAATCAAGAGCAGGACAAGAGCGACGCCGACACGTTCCGCCTGTCGCGCGAGAGCTTCCATGCCAACATCGTGGCGACGCAAAACATCGGCGCGCTCGGCAGCCCGGAAGCCGCTCGCGCATTCCTGGGGAACTGTCTGACCGGCATCTTTCTCCGCAATCCCGATGAGGCGACCAACAGCTTCACGTCACAACTGTTCGGCCAAGACTTGATCGGCATCGACGGGGTCTCTTCGGCGGTGGGAGGCCGAGGTTGGTTCAAGCCGGTCAACGCGCAACAGATCAGCTCGAACGTGCAGTTCCATGCGCGGTGTCCGGCCGACCGTTTCCGCGAGCTGTCAATCTGCTCGCGCGAACAACCAGAGCCACACTGCGAATCCATCGTGTTCTTGGGTGGCCGCGACGAACGGCCGCTGCCCATCCGCAAGCTCAAATGGAAGCGGCATCCCTTGAGCGTTTCTTGATCACAGGAGCACACCCATGTTCGGCCTTTTGTTCCGCGTCTTTCTGATCGCACTCGTCGTGTACTTGATCATTGGCTTGGTGCTGGGCGGGTACACGCAGATTCTCAGCTACTACTACTGGATGCGCCCCTAATGTCTGGCATGCCGGAAGAGGTTAGCCCTCCGGCTCGCCAAATCCGATCAGTCCTCCCCTGACTCTTCACAAGGAAAATAGCCATGTCCGACGACTACAAATCACGCCAACGCAGCATGTATTCAGAAGCCGACAAGCAGCAGCAAAAGGACGAGCTGGCCAAGGCGTATGATCGACGACGTGCTCCGCTCAAAAAGGAACAAGCAGAATTGAAGTCGCAACTCAGCCACGAGCGGGAAGAGTTGCGTCAGGCCCGCGAGCGTCACGATCGCGACCCACAAGCCGTATCGCGAGGCGAACTCGATCGCCGTGAGTCAGACATCCAGAAGCTGGAAACCAAGTCCAATGGCAACCAGCAGAAGTTGACAGAACTCGATCGCCGCCAGCGACTCGGCAATGAGTCGATCGATTCGACCACCGTCACCGAAGGCCCCACGGGCGAAGTCACGATCAACGCGAAAGTCGGACCGGCCCAAGAACGGCTGGATTACCAGAACGAAAACCGCAGCGGGCTTGAGTCTCGAGGTGACGTGGATCGACTCCATAGCCGCGGCTCAGGAACGGGATTGGAGTCGGATTGTGGCATCACCTACGGCCCGAAGGAGGTGAATCATCAATTGCAAAACCACGGCGTTGAAGAATTTGTCCGTGAAGTCCACGATCAGAAACGCGATGGCAACGAAGTCTGGTTGAAAACGGTCACCTCGACTCACGAAGGGACGCGTGACCTCAAGGAAATTCAGTACGAAATCTCGGCTCGACCGGAAGGCAGCCAGGCTAAGCCAGAGCCGCTTTATCGAGCCACGATCAACGTCGACAAGAACGGAAAGTCCTGGGTCTCTGACGGTTGGCAGTCTCCACGCGCGGAGAGTTACCTCAAAGAGACCCCGTCCCAAGCAGACTCGATGGCGAAGCGCGCCGAGACATCGGCTCACCAACGTCATTCCGGTAAAGAGACGAGTCAGAAGTCGCTTGGCGGGGCTTTCGGCGGCAGCGAATCGTCCAAGGCACAGCGCTACGGCTGTGGTGACAAGGTCGCGAAACAACGTCGTGACACCACCAAGACTCTCAGCTCTTCGGAAGCCGAAAAGAACTCGACCACGCGCAAGAAGACGCAACGAACAAGCTAATCACTTCGACAACAAACCCAAGGAAACTCGCCATGTTCGATGACCGAAAGAAACCTAAGAAAAAACCTGAAGGCCAATCGTTGTCCCAAGCATTCGGCAGCGGTGGCGGGAATTCCAAAGGAGACAATTCCAAAAACAAAGACATTGACCTCGGAAAGGAAAACACGTCCGCCAACCTGAGGAAGCTCGCCGATGCGACGAAGAAGGAGTCGCCGACCCATCCCTATCTCACACCCAAGAAGCCAACCCGTAAGCCATAGGGGCACAACATGAGTGAGCTATTTCGCCGACTGCTGACCGAACTCGGAACACCGACGGCGTTGCCCGAATTACTGGCCGCCGTCAACGAACGGGAACGGCGATTCGCTGAGCTGGGACGGTTGGATTTGGACTGCCAGTTGGCGCAAGCCGAGCATCGTCCAGCTCAGGTTCATCGGCTGATGCAACAAGTCACGAACCTCGAACAGGAATTGGGGCTACGATGAATCGCGATGAGCCATCCTCAGAACAACTCGAACAACAATTGGAACAGGCGTGGCAACTGTTGGCGTTGGATCGTTTCCTGTCTGGCAGCCGACCGCAGCCGGCACCACAAGCCATCTTGGTGGCTGGTCAGCCGGGAGCCGGAAAGTCCGTGCTGGCCGAAGCGGCGCGACGCGGCCTGCGAGAACATGGCGGTTGTGTCACGATCGACCCGACCGAGCTGCTGTTGTTGCACCCTGGCTACACCGTCGCGACTCCGGACGATGCCGACTTGGCCGGAAAATCGTTGCGTGGATCGGCGGCTCAGCTTGCCGGCCGATTGGTTGAGAAGGCTGTCGAGTCACGTCGGCACCTCGTCCTAGTTTGCACCTTCGACACGTCAGAGATGTCCGAGACTCTGGTCACCTATCTGCATGACCGAGGCTACCATGTCGTGGTACTGATCCCCTGCGTTCCGCCGGCACAAAGTTGGAGCCGCGTTTGCCGGAGAATGGATCCACTGCATTCGGAACGGTTCGTCTTGCGAGTCTCTCGCGACGAACATGACGACAAGTGCATATGGCTGCTCGATGCGCTGGAACTGCTGGAACACTCTCGCTTCGTGGATGAACTACATCTTTTGGACAGCGACGGCAAACTCATATTCTCGTGGCCCACCGATGGCAGAGCGAATACCGAAACGTGTCGCGAGATTCTCAAGCGGATACAGGCTGAAGAGAACGACGTTGTGTGGGAGGACCGCGACCGAGACATCGTTGCAGAGAGCCGGTCCATCGCGAGAACTTCGCCTGCCAATTTGGAAATGTTGCATCCCAAACTACGCAGAAACGACGGCCGGAATTCGTACCCCGATTGGTCGCGATTCACCCCGGAAGAAATCCGCCAGATCGAACGACGATTGGAATTTCAAGAGACCCTGCGGCGCGTGGCCGCCAACGAATCCTGAGGAGAATTGTCATGTCGAGTGCGCCGCCGGTGAAGTTCGGAGCATTTCAAGTCGTCTGTACCGTGGTCATCCTGCTGGCGGTCGCCTCGATCGTCCATCGGCGGGCCGGCGCGACTCTCTTCGATCGAACCAAAACAGGACATGCTCACCCCTCGAATTCCAATCCGTCCGATCCTCCGATCGGTCACGCGGCCAAGACCGAGACCGGTTCCCCACCGACGCGTCGGCCAACGTCCTCACCAAAACAGGACCATCGCGGAACTCTGGTCGATCTCGCCTTCGATATCGGCCACGACGTCACGCAAGCCGGCAATGAAATCTTCGATCAAGTGGCTGGCCTGACTCCGCGCGAAGAGCAGCAAATTGGCAAATCCGTGCATGCCATGATCCGCGACAAGCAGAAGCTGAAAGACGCGCCGGAGTTGTTGAGCCGCATCCAGCGACTCGTGCAACCGTTCTTGGACGCTCGCAAGCGGAAGGAGATTGAGTACCACTTCTCCGTGATTCAAGACGACAACATCAATGCGTTTGCGCACTTGGGGGGCTACGTCTACGTTCACACCGGCCTGTTGAACGTCGTGCGCGATGATGACGAGTTGCGATTTGTGCTCGGTCACGAGATCGCGCATTGCGATTTGCGGCATTGCGTGCAAGGCATGACCGCCGCTGTCCGAGCCGAACAAACAGCAGGTGAACTCGTCGGAGGACTGGCCGCGATGGCGTATCGAGCCATTTCCGTCGGCTACTCGGAAGAACACGAACTCGCTTCCGACCGCTGGAGCTACTCCCAGATGCGGCGACAAGGGCGATCTCACGATCAGGCGGCGCTCGGCCTGCAAATGCTTCAGCGGAATTGTCCGGCGACCACGTCGGATTCATCCACCAAACGACGAACAGTGATGAAACATCTGGCCGACCACTTTCGCACGCATCCGCCCATCGAAACTCGGCTCGCACAGATTGAACGGCTCAACCGTACCGGCAAATACTGACGCCGCGGTCGCTATCGGCGACGAAACCAGCGGCGCGCGATGGCGACGATGACCGGTCCGACCACAGGCAAATCTCGTATGGCTTCCAAGAATGATTTGTTGGAACAGGCCATGACTCGGTCTCGCACATGCAGCACGACGATCGACGACAGCATCAATGCTGCCATTTGCAATCCGACTGCGACCAGTACGCGATCCAACGGCAACACCGGAGCGAGCGGAGGATTGAGTTGTTCGACGAGTTCGATCGGCAGCGTTCCACGGAGAGCCCCGTAAATCCAGTAGTTGGCAACCAATCCCTGCCCCAACCAGCGAGAGAAGCCCTCCAAAGGGACGAAGACATCCGACAGCGCGATTTGGGGAATCAACACCAACGGGACCAAGGTCAGTGCCGCCGCCTCCGTTACAGTGATCGTCGACAAGAACAAGCCCACGCAGACTCCAGCGGTTGCTCCCAGCGCCGCCAATCCCGCTTGGGCGGCCAAGTTTCCCGGCAAGGAGCACCAAGTGGAAACCAATATGGCCAGCGCGACAGACTGCCCGCTCGCAGCAACGACCTGCAACAACCACTTCGAGGCGTAATAGCTGGTCGGGTCCAAATTCACTTGCAGTTCTTTGGTGTAAATCGTCCGTTCGCGAACGATCTCTTTCACCGAGTTGTTGCAGCCAAACCACAAACCAGACACGCCCAAAACAAACAGGACATTGCAAGAAATGGCGGCGCGGCGAAATGGTTCCGCGAGTGTGCTCACGTCGCCAAACACCAGCGACAAAACCGCCGCTACGATCAGCACTTGAATTCCCAAGCCCCACAACGATCGGCGATCCGCGCGAAAGACTTGCCAATAACGCTGAGCCAACAACGGCCACTGATGCCGAGCCGTGTTCCAAGTGTCATGCCAGAACTGAATCTCACGCACACCTTGTTTTTGCGGCGCGACCGCCCCCGCCGAAAGGCGGGACGTGACATACTTGCCGAACAACGCCGACTGCACGAATCGCCTCTGCCATTCGTCCGCTTCGTCATCGCGTTCTAACTTTTCATAGACGTCGGCCAACCGCTCGATTTGGAAATACTCCAACGCTTCGGCGGGAGTTCCGACGAACGCGAGCTTTCCTCCCACCGTCAACAACACCACGAGGTGACAAGTCTCGGCGATATTCGCCAAGGTGTGAGTGACGCACACGACGGTCTTGCCCGCATCGGCCAATCGCCGAAATAAACGCATCATTTCGCGATCGGTTTGCTCATCGAGTCCCGAAGTGGCTTCATCCAGAAACAACAGGCTGGGGTTTGAAATCAATTCGTTGGCCAAGCTCGCGCGCCGCCGCTGTCCGCCACTCAATTGCCCAAGACAAGTCTGTCGATGTGCCGGCAACCCTACTCGCTGCAACAAGTCATCCACCTGAGCGGTGATTTCCGTGACCGACGTGTCGATCGGTAGTCGCAGTCGCGCCGTGTAGCGTAAGGCATCCACCAACGGCAGTTCGTCGTGCAGGATGTCTCGCTGCGGAACCACCGCGATGTCGCGTTTCAGAGACTCGAAGTGCTCGTACAAGTTCGATTGGTTGATCAGCACTTGCCCCTGATTCGCCGGCACGCGAGCACTCAGTGCCGAAAGCAACGTGGACTTTCCAGACCCAGTTGGTCCCAGAAGGCAGACAAACTCGTGTGGGCGAATCACCAACGAGACATTATCCAGGATCGTCTTTCGCTGATTTTCCGGGCCGACGCGAGTGTTCACCCAGCGAGTCAGGCTGCGTCCTTCAAGCTGCAAATTGTTCGTGCGTGTCGCCGTGACCAACGTCGAACCGGTGAACGTCAGAGAGTACGGTCCGATGCCAATCGTGGAGCCGGCTGTCATCCGCTGTGGCAAGAGCAATCGGCGGCCGTCCAGAAACGTCCCGTTCGCGCTCCCCAAGTCTTCAATGATCGCTCCCTCAGGGACGACGCGTAATCTCGCATGCCAGCGCGACACTTGAATGTGAGGCAGATAAATGTCGGAGGTCGGATCACGGCCGATCGTCATTTCACCAGAAACCGAAAATGATTGTCCCAAAGGAATGTCGTGACTGATCAAGTTCTCCACCGAATGCGATGGCCGTTCGCCGTTCAGGGCCACTTGGCGAACTTGAAACTTGGTTTGGTGAACTTCGATCTCCAACCCGTCACGCAGTGGTATCGGCGCTGTGACCACTATCCCGTCACAAGTCGTCGGAACGGAGTTGGACAAGGCATCCAAGACCAACTCGCCTTCTCGACAAACGATCTGAAATTGCTGCCGCGAGCACCCGAGGTCGTATAAAAAAATCTCCGCTTCGGTGCTTCGTCCCGCTAAGTACTCCTTCGAGTCATCGACCGGATGCACTCGGCCGGTACTGAGTTCCACCAATTCAAAGCAATCACTCATCACAGACCCAGGCTTTCCGTCGCATCAAGGGTGATTCGCCTTCAACTCAGGAACGCACCGGCTTTATCGCAGGGATGATCTCATTGGGATTCCGAGCTTTTCTTGATCGGCACAGGAACCTCCTTTGAGATGACCTCTGGCAACATTGGCTCCTTCTTCGGTGGTGGCGGCTTCTTGAATTCATGCAGTAGCCGAGTCTTTGCCGTATCTTCAAAGACCTTGGCTGACTGGATCTCCGCCACAAACTCGTTGTCTTTATGTTTCAACTCGACGAGTCGAAACAGGATCGTCGCGGAAACAGCACGGTTGACCTGACCGTAGGAATCTTTGTGACGTTTCACGAAGTCGCTCGCAGACTCTTTCGCCATCGGGATCGCATTCATGAGCGACACATTGGAAAAGCGAACTGTGAACTGGCCCGGCAAGTCACCGACCGAGTACTTGCTGGCATACCAGTAATGTGTCTCGGTCATGTTCTCGATCGGAAAGCGGCTTTCTCGAAAGTCGTACTTGCCAAGATCGAGTCGCACATTGAGCACGAAGTCTTCGTCGATCGCAAACTTCTCCGCTCGTTTTTTCATGAGTTCGATCGTTTCAATCCGCTTCTCTTCCAGTGCGAATTCGTCGTTGCGATAGCGCTTCCAAACGTCGGGACGGTAGGCCTGCATGTATCCGTCCACGTTGGCCTCAAAGTCGAACTGCTTGTTGAGCTTCATCGAGGCGGTTTGCAGATTCTCCCAACTGAAGTCGTGAGCCATCACCGGGGCAGACGCCAGGGGGACGAATAGCGAAATCATCCAAATCCACTTTAGGTTCATGATGTTCTCCGTGTGAAAAATGACGAGGGTCGTAACGTGAATTCCAAGAGGCAACGAGCCTGATCGAGAGATCGAAGCGAGCGCATCCGCTCCGTGTGGGACTAATCAGGCGAACAACGATCGCAAGTCGCTAAAGACCTCATCACGCATCTGGTGCGTCCGCTTGGCAGTGCTCAATTCCAACGTGTTCGATTCCTGCGCGACGTTTCGGCTTTCTGACGATTTCACAATGACCTCTGAACGGCCCGCGTCCCGAGCCGTCGCCAGGTGTGAGAACTGCTCGTCTATCGTGTCCTGTCGGCGCTGATGCGACACGGCCTTCGGCTGAGGCAGAATGTCGTGGTCATGCGCGGTCTCCGAATGGCTCGGCGTCTCGACATTTCGATGGTCAAGCGATTCCTCCGGCAAATCGAAGCCGGCCCATTGAGTCGCGTTTTCGCGGACCGACTTGATGCTGGCCAATTCCGTTTGACCGGATCGGCTGCTCACGTTCACCAACCGCACGGCGTTACTCACCGTGTTGCTGACACGATCCTTGGTGTCGCCGTTGGTCTGCACGATGACCGTCTGAATCGACGAATCCAGCGCGTACTTTTGGCCGTTGACGATGAGTTCCAGCGAGTTGCCATGCCGTTGGACGTTGACTCGATCCGCGCTCGCACTGCCGATGATCTCGACGACGCCGGGGGCAGCGAATGACACGGTTGCGAGCTTGCTTTGAACAATCGATTGTGACATTCCGAAGTTGCTCAACATGGTCTGATGCGAGTTTTGCGAAGTTGGACCATGGTCGAGATACGGGGCGAATGTGCGATCCAGAAACGCGGTGTCTTTCACCCAGTTGTCGGGGTTGTCCTCCGAGTAGCGGAATCCCATGGACTCTTCGTAGACGCGGCCGTTGACGGCCGTTTCGACGTGATGCAAACCAAAGGTATGCCCCGCTTCGTGCAAGACGACATCGGCCAGCGCAATCGCTGTGCGACCGGCTGTGCCCCAATCTTCGTTCGTGACGAACGCGATGTCGGTCGGATTGTCGTTGCCGTAGTCGATGTCAGTAGCAAAGTGCGCGTCGAATTCGTTGGCTCCGACGAAGATCGTTGTGACGCCACGGCCGTCGATCGCGTCGCCGCGATGACGCAGCACCTGAATGCCATACGGATTCAGATCACGCTGCACCATCGACACGATTTGAGAAATGATCGCCTCGCGTTGACCATTCAGCGACTCACCTTGCAAGAACGGCTGAATCTGAATGCCATCTCCTTCGGGATCGATGTCATCCACGCTGAGCAGCCAGTTGCCCCGCGACCACTGAGTCAATTCGGCGTTTGAGAGCGAGGCACCATCGAAGTTGAGGTACAGCTTTTTGTCGGCGATGGTGGATGACCCCGGCGGATTGATCGTCAGCGTGTAATCCGGATTTGTCGCTCCGTTGTACCCGAAGACTTTCAGGAAGTAGGTGCCGCGAGCGAGCCGGTCCATCGAGATCGTTTCACTGTCTGAAACGCCGTCGGACACTCGGACCAGGTTGCCTCGTGAGTCGTAGAGTTCGAGATCGACGTCACCCAAGGCATGTTGGAACTGTGTCGTGATCGTGGACGCGGCTGTCCCACCGGAAGAAATCTCGAACCGGAACCAGTCGATGCCGTCTCGCAGACTCAGCGCGTATGTCTGGTTGGTCGTCAACGCACCGAGGTTCGCCGCGGCACTGATGGAATCGTTCTCTTCGTAACGGTCGTCACCAGCCTGCGCGGTGATCACCAGCGAATACGCCCCGGTGAGCCAATTCGGATCGGTGCCCAGTGCGTCAGTTCCGTTGCCGGGGTTGTAGGCTCGATGCTGCCAGTTCGAGACACCGACGTAATAGGTGCCGCCGCTCGTGAACGTGTATGGGATGTAGGAATCGAAGCCATCGGGATTGCTGGGGCCTGTCGAGGGAGGCGGATCACCCGGAGCGAGCCGGTCATTGTTCGCGGCCAGCTCACGCCCTTGAGCATCGAAGATGCGCAGGTACGAACCGAGTCCCGGAGGGCCGTTCGTAATGGTGTCGATGTCGAAATGCACGGTCTGCCCGGCGGTCACCGTGAACGAGAACATGTCCACGTCGGTCGAGAACGAGATCGCTCCGGCTTGAGTATTCGTTCTGGTTCCGCTGAACGGACCCAAGGCGAGGGCTTCCGACATCTGATCGTCCCGATCGTGACCGGTGACGCTGTTCGTGACGTTGACCACGATCGGACGATCGGTCGCGAACCCATAGTTCTTCGTGATGTCGGCGAACTTGTCGCCAGAGGTGTCCAGCAACCAAGTCAGTCGATTGTTGGTATTCTTGAACGTGACTCCCAAATCGTCGCGACCGTCGCCATTCCAGTCACCGACGACCGGCGAGTGCTTCGCGGCGACCAGGCCGTATTCGCGAGTGATATCCGCGAACTTGTCGCCGTTCGTGTCGAGATACCAGTTCAACAATCCAGCAGTCCCTGCCTCGACGGCTCCCAGATCATCGCGGCCGTCGCCGTTCCAGTCCCCCACCACGGGAATGTGATTTCGCGAGGTCAGCCCGAACTGTCGCGGAGTCGGGTTCGCGTATTCGACACGCGACGTGTCCAAGTACCAATCGAGCAGTCCGATCGCGCGATTGGGGCGAACCACCCCCAAGTCATCGATGCCATCGCCGTTCCAATCACCGAGGAACGCGGTGTCTCCCGCCAAGCCGTACTTGTATTGCACATCGACCCGATTGTCCGTTCCCAGGTCCACCAACCAGGTCAGTCCTCCTTCGGCGTTGGGACGAACCACGACGAGATCCTGCGCGCCGTCGCCATTCCAATCTCCTGACAGGAACTGGTCTCCGGGCAAGCCATAACCGCGAATCTCCTGCGTTCCCGATCCCGTTCCTTCCGCGGGCAGAATCCATTGGTGGCCGTCTCGAACAACGGCGATGTGATCCATCAGCGGGGCGGCCGACATGACCGCTCGCGGTTCGAGAGATTCCAGAGCCGCCAGCGATTGAGTTTCATGGTTCTTCGACTGTCGCTTCGCGGGCGCGGACATCTGAAGTTGCTGCCACCAGCGACCGAATGATTTGCGGGAAAACAACATGATCTCGCTCCTTAGTCTGGGTTGGGGACGTGGCCAATCTGGCGTCACTGTCAAACCGGCATTCGTCGCCGATCACCCATCAAACGAGCGTTTGTCACACAATGTTGTCCCGGAACGGCCAGCCTGGCGCGTGCGAGCGGCCGGCTCAGTACGACCACTCGGTTCCGAAGTAAAAATTCACCCCCGGCTGAAACACGGCGAGGCCGGTCGAGGAGCGATAGTCGAGATGCTCGAAGTAATTTTTGTTGGTGAAGTTCTCGACGCCAGTGGTGAGGAGCCAGTTTCGATTCGGCCGCCAATAGCCTCGCAAGTCCCAGACGGTGAAGCCGGGAGTTCGCTTTTCTTGCAGACTGGTCGCGACTCGGTTCTGTTCATCAACGATCCGTGCCGCCAATTCGATGGACCAATCGGGGCGCGGCTGCGGATCGTGCCAGCGAAGTCCGATGCGAGACTCCAGCGGCACGATGCCCGGCAACGGCTCTTCGGCCGCGCCAACCTGACCATTATTTCCTCGCGGCTGTCCGGGTTCTCGAATGGATGGCTGCACGGCTCCTGAACCGTCAAAGGGGACCGTGGCGAATGAGCCGTTGCGTGTGTGATCTTCACCCTGCGTGTAGCTGACGGTCGCGAATCCTGTGAGCATGTCTGTGAGGTCGGCCTCGGCCAAGACGTTGAACCCCGCCAGTGTGGCGAGGTCTGTGTTGACGTACTTCAAGCGAGTCGCGACGTCGCCACCGGCGGACAACGGAATGGACTGCCCCATGTTCTCAAACGTGATGTAGTCGTGAATCCACGAATGGAAGACATTCGCCGAACCGCGAACACGATCCCAATTTCCCGACACACCCACATCGACTTGCCAGAGTTGCTCCTTCTTCAAGAGCGGATCACCGGTCACGGAGTTGAGTCCATTCTGTTGCAAGAACATGAACGCCTCGGCCACATACAACTCGGTGAGATGGGGCGCACGCTCAGCGCGTCCCGCTCCCAAATTCAAAGTGATGTGCTCGTCCAAGTCATAGCTGCCGGTGACGAAGACCGAAGCCAGCGTGAAATCCTGGCCGAAATCGCTGCTCCCTAAAATGTCCGACAAGGACGCCGGATTCACGTCGGTTCCGAGCGCTCCCAAGCTTGCGGTGCTCTCGTCAATGTTCGTGGAAACAAAATCCACGCGAGCGCCGCTATGGAACGCCAATCGTTCGTTGACCTGATTGTGGTTTTCAATCAACAAGCCGGGGTTCGCCCAATGCGACTTGGGGATCGGCGAGTTGCGGTTGTCGAACAAGGGGACCGGCCCGAAGTCACTCAATTCATCCAGTTCTTGCCGCAAGTAGCGCAGGTCCGTGCCGATGGTCCAGCGTCCTAGTTCGTCTGTGTCACGATGGAACAGCCAGCGGTATCCGGTCGAGGCCGCATCGACATCCGTGGTCGCCCGCAGATTGGCCGCTCCGCCAGAGAATGCCGGAAACAGGCGACTCTTCTTCACGGGATCGAGCGTGCCCGAGAAGCGTGTCTGGTTGTACCAAGCGTCGAACTCCATCTGATCGAAGGAGCCGAATCCGTCGTGAGTCCACGACAATTCGTAACCATCGGTCACCAGGTAATCCAAATCGAACGCTTGGCCGGGGAATTCGACGTCGGTTTGATCGAGCCGCAGAAGGTTGAATTCGACGTGGTCCGCGCTTCCCAGATCGAATCCCAAGGCCAAGTCGATGTCTCGCGATTTGTAGCTCGACGGGATGTCCGTGCCGTTGCCGCTGCTGTAGTCGCTGCCGGTGCGATGTCCGTAACCCAGACGCGCACCCCAGGTTTGATCGCCGACCAAGCCGGTTTGCCGGCCGTACCACTGCTCGCCGTTGGTGCGGTACTCCAAACTACTGCTGCCATGCGATTCCAGATCGTCGTAGCGCGGCGACGGCAGCAATTCGACGTCGTAGAAATGAAAGTCGGGCCCGTACAACGCGCTGTACGGTCCTTGCACCGTGATGATGTCTTCGATGATCCGCGAGTCGAGCTTGTTCAAATGCGTGTCGAGATCAATCCGCGCGGGAAACCAAAACGATCCAGAGGCGTTCTGGCTGCCGACTCGCGTGCTGTGAATGCGCGGGTCGGTCACGATAGGCGTGCGGCGTTGGACTCCCAATCCGACCGATGTGGCGGACTTGCCGACCAAATTTCCCGCATCGGTGGTGGAGCGAGCTTTGCCTTCCAGTCCGACGATGACGTTGCTGGCCGTTCGTGCCGCTCGTCGCTGACGTTGCTCTCGCAGCACTTCGCCGCTGAGCCGCCGGCTGTCGAACAAGGTCGCCGATCCCGTCCGCTGCGGCGCTGGTGGAACCACGGGAGCAGCCGCGATCGGAGCAAGCTGCGCCGGCTGCGGCTGTTTCAATGACGCAGGTCGAACACCAGTTGCGGTGTCTTCTTCCGAAGTCTCGTCGTCGGTGCGCTCTTCAAGAGCATCCCCGAACGAACCTTCTGCGGGAGACAATCGAGTCGCAGGCCGGACGTGAGTCATGGGGTCTTGCGCCAACAACGGCCATGCACAGCAGGCCAAGGTCACCGCCAACAGCGCACACGACCGGCGGACGCGCGCGCGGAGCGCAGCGTCAGCCGAGGCAGATTCTGCCGAAAGTCGATCGCGCGTCATCGGTGATCCCATCCGTGGGAAAGCCATCGAGCCATCCATGCTCAGGCTTGTTTCGCCGAAGTCGGCAGCACGTCTTCAAGGCTTGAGCGGCTTTGAACCGGCCGCCTCGGAATCCTGTGGACGAGTTGTTGATTTTTGCACAGCTTTCGTAGCTTGCTCGGCCTCTGCTCGGAGCTGCGTGAACAGGCTGACGTGAGGCGTCTCGGACAGATGCCATTTCAATCCTTCGTCCCAGGACGATCGGACGGAATCTGGCTCATTCGCCGAGGCGGAAATCAACGCGGAGAGCAATTGATTGGCGGCCGACGATTCAGGAACCAGCTCCAGATGCTCGCGTAGCCGTAACCGTGCCGTCTGCCAGTCGCCCGCACGCCACAAGGCCAGAACGCTGACACACACGGACAACTCGTTTCCACGTTCCCGCTGCCAAAGCTTCTCGGCGAGAGGCAACGCTTCTTTCGGACGACGATCTTCCGCCAACGGATTGGAGGACAATAGCCAGACCAACTGCCGCAAGTTCTCCGGTGATGATTCACTCGCGGCCAACTCGCGGCGAAGTTGAGTGGCACGATCCAACAACTCGCGTGCCTGCGGCAATCGTTGAGCTTGCACGGCGGCTAGCCCTGCCTCCGTGACCACGTCAGCGAGTGACTCGCGATAGCTCCTCTGATCGGGAAACTGTGACGCCAGCGATTCGAGCAATTCCGTCGCTCGGTCAAAGTCTGTCTCAGAGTCCTTCCACTGCTGACGCTGAGCCAAGTCTTGTCCGATCTGGCTGTGACTGATCGCCAACCGTTGCTTGAGGTCAGGCACGTCGGGCGTCGCTTCGATCATGTTCGTGAACAGTTCGACGGACGAACGATGCAGTTCCAACGCTTTGTCGGCCAGACCCAGTTCGCGAAGAATCTCGCCATGAATGTCCGAGCAAATCGCGAGGGCTTGCGTGTAGTCGGGCACTTGTGGAAACAGGGCCGATAATTCCGCCGCTCGGTCCCAAGCCTTTTCGATCAGCTCTTTCGCGGAACGATTCGAGCCAGCTCGATGCTGTAGCTGAGCCAATTGCGTCAGAGTCAGCGTGAGTTCCAAATGGACGCGCGGACTGTGATTGTCGAGTTCCAGGAGCCGCTGCAACTGTTCGCGAGCAGTCGTCAGTTGCTCTCGCTCCGCTCCGAAGTGACCCCGACGTCGCACAACGTCGGCCACGTCCAACAATGTTGAAGCCTTCAACTCCACAATTTCAGGATCATCAGGTTCGGACCCCAGCCACGCTTCCACCAATCGCAGAGCTTGTTGAATCGACTCGTCCGCTTCGCGGAGTAAGTGCCGAGCATTCTGGATGCGTCCGAGCACGCGCAGCGAATGGATTTGATTCAGCCGCGCCAACCGATGGTCCGAGTCGAGTCGAACCAGCGCGTCCCAATCTTGGTGCGATTGCGACAGGCTTTGTTCGGCGTCGGCGAACCGTTTGAGTCCGAACAAGGCCAGTCCTTGATCGAACGCAATCGTCGCGGTCAGTGCGAGCCGATGTTTTTCCAACTCGCCCTGCAAGGGGCTGAGTCCGTTGATCCATTTCTGAGCTTGGCCGAGTTCATCGAGTGCCACGGCATACTGCTGACTCGCGGCATGGACTGAGCCAAGTCGATGTCGAACGCTGGCCAGGCCGAGCAGCGCTTCGGCCCGAAACGCAGTTTGTGGGCGCAAGGCTTCCCAAATTCGCTGAGCCTTGTCGGCGGCCCGGCGTGCGGCGTCCCATTGATGTCTCGACTGTTCGATCTCGGCTAAGTTGAGCCAGAGATTGCCGATGTCGCGCTGCTGCGCCGGATCATCTGGCAAGCTAGCGTCGGTCATTTGATGATAATGCTCGATCACTCGTTGCAGGATCTGCTGGCCACGTCGCTGGCCTCCCGGCAAGTCACGAATGCCTTCCGCCAAATGCACCAGGTCGGTGATGGCGTCTTCCGCCGATTCGAGACGTCGCACCGCCAATTTCTTGGCCGACTTTTCATTTCTCCAAGACCACGTCACGAGCACGCTGGCCGTCAACGCCGTGGCGATGAGCAGACCGCTGAGCGTCGCAATCCAAGGCTTCCTCAGACACCAACGCCAGACTCGGCCACTGACTCCCGCAGGGCGCGACACGATTGGCTGATGGTCGAGGTACCGTCGCAATTCATCGGCCAAGTCACTCGCCGAGCGGAACCGTAATCGTGGTTCTTTCTCCAAGCATTTCAGGCAGATCGTATCCAGGTCTTTCGGAGTTTGCCGATTCAAACTTCGCGGCGCGGGAGCGGGAGAATTGATTGCCTGAGCCAGCAAAGATTCTCGATCACCGCGGAAGGGTCGCTCGCCGGTCAGCAACTCGAACAGGATCACTCCCAGCGAATACACGTCGGATTCCGGTTCGACCAAGTGAGCCTGACCGCGCGCCTGCTCCGGAGACATGTAGGCCGGCGTGCCCAGCAGCCAGCCCTCGACGGCGATGGTCTGTTCGCCTCCCAATCGAGCCAATCCAAAATCCAGAATGCGCGGCTGACCATTCGCATCGAGCAACACATTCGCGGGCTTGAGGTCACGATGAATGACGCCTCGCTGATGAGCATGTGCGAGGCCGCGTGCCAATGTCTCGCAACACTCCGCAATCTGGCGGAAGGACCACGGAGATGACCGAGCGGCGGCCTGGAGAGTTTGTCCTTCGACAAATTCAGTGACGATGTAAATCAACCGGTTCCAATGTCCGACATCAAAGACACGGACGATCGCCGGATGATCGAGTTGCGCAGCGGCACGAGCTTCTCGCTCGAAATCATTTCCAGCCGCCTCGGAATCGGGACGCCGAGCAACTTTGATGGCCACCGTGCGGCGCAACCGGCGGTCCATTGCTTGCCAGACCTCGCCGAAGCTCCCCGCTCCCAATCGCTGGACCAGCTCGAAATCGTTGAGACAAACGCCCGGCTCCAATAACGGGGACGAGGCGTTGGCCTTTGGACCTGCCTGTGGCAAACGCAGCATTCGCGAAATCAGATTCTGGATCGCGATCCCGTCTACGTCCTTCGAGTCGGATTCGGACGACGTCTGCATGTCCTCTCGGAGGATGCTTGCGGGCTTGTGGCTCTCTGATCGTGTGAGAGGCTCGGAGGATAAAGTCTCGACAACGGCCAGGCAGATCGGGCAGGTTTCGAGGTGTGCCGCCACTTGTTCAAAGCGATCATCGGAAAGCCGAAATGATGCGAATTGAAACAAGACCGAGCGATCGAAACATTCAGAAGAAGACATGAGGCCGCCGATCGCTCATTCGTCGCGTGATGCCGATTCCGGCTCGGAGCTGTCTTGATCGCCGATGAGCTGTTTGAGCCGGCGCAAGACACGATAGCCGGAAGTGCGCACGGCTCCGTCGGTGATCTTCAGCTCCTCAGCCACACGCGCGCTGGGCATGCCATCCACTTTCGTGCGCCAAAAGGCGAGCCAAGCCTGATCGGAAAATTCGGCACGAATTCGGCGAAGCGCTTCGTGAAGAGCGTCTTGCGTTTCACTGGGTTTGGCGGATGACAGGAGCGACTCGTCCGTGACCACTTCTGGAAAATCGAGACAGCGCAGCATCGCGTCGGTGCCGCCGACCGCATCGAATTCTCTGGTCCGCGTGCGAAACCAGTTGGTGACTTCATTCCGCGTGATCGTCCGCAACCAGTTGCGGAAGCCGCCGTTCACACGAGCTTCAAACTTCGGTAAGCCGTTCAAGAGTTTGAGGAAGACCTCTTGAACAACATCGCTCGCGTCTTCTTGAGTCAAATTCAGCGCGCGGCAGCGGCGAAAAATCAACGGCGTGTAGAGGTGAACCAACAAGTCCCAAGCGGCACTGTCTCCACCTTTGGCTTTGTCCAGCAGCGTCATTGATGTCGATTGTTCCACCGCGAAATCCACTGCCATTACCTTCCGAAATCAAGTCCCGCCGACATCCTGCCCCACATTGATGGCAAATCAGGCTATTGCGGGTCCATGCCAGGATCAAGCAGTGATCCGTTATCCAAGGTTCGTGGAGGTTGGTGATTGCGATTGGAATAGCCATCAGGCCAGAATGTCGAGACGCAATGCCCTTCTCACGTCGATCTCTGATTGACTTCACTGACCCCGAGAGTCCTGATGCTGCTCACTTCTTGGATTGATTCGTGGTGTTTGTCGTTCAAAACTCGGCGTCAACAGCAGGTGATGAAAACTCATCAGAGGCGGAGGCTGCGATCAGAAACGGTCGAGGCTTTGGAAGACCGAACCTTGCTGGCCGCCGATTTGCTGGCTGCGGTTCGAGATCTCGGCGACTACTCCAGCGGTAGTTCCGTCGCCTACGGCTACTACACTTGGCACATTGATACGGACTCCGATTCCGGTCATGAAATCGATCGCATTTTCGGCCAAGCCAAAGTTGGGATCGACGAACGCGGTCGTCGCGATGTTCCGGTCGTCGGCGACTGGGACAACGATGGCTTCGACGACTTCGGAGTGGTGCGGCAGGAACCTCTCAAGCCCGGCCAGACTCAGCAGTACTTGCGTTGGTATCGCGATACCGACGGCGATGCCGAACATGAAGGTGAGCCTCTTGTCTTCGGTCTTCCGGGAGACACACCGATCGTCGGAAACTGGGATGGGATTGGCGTTGACGATCCAGGTGTGGTGAGAACTCAAGGCACACAACTCGTCTGGTACTTCGATACCAGCTCCAGTTCATTGAACGGCGATGCGGAGCGTTCGCTGACATACGGACCCGCTGGTGCAACTCCCATCAGTGGCGACTGGGATGGCAACGGCACAACGGACGTCGGTTACGTCAAGCGTGTCGGTTCGTCCTGGGAGTGGCATATTCGACTTCAAACCAATGGCATTCTGGGATTCGAGTACCCGACGACCACCTTCGGTGCATCGTCCATGATTCCCGTGGTCGGCAATTGGAACGACAATGACTCCGCCGACAACTTCGGTTACGTCGATCCATCGACGTCGCCGCTGACCTGGTATCTCGACACCGATGGGAACTATTCAAATCCGGTCGGAAACCTTCCGATCGGCGTCAACAAAACGGTGCAGTTTGGTTTGCCAGCGTCAAACGGTCGCCCGGCGGACATCGTGCGAACCGGTCTCTTTCGTCAATCCGAGATCGAAGTCTTCAAAGGCAACACCGCCGTCATCGACAAGGAGTTACTTCCTGCGCCCATTGTTCAAGAATTCGGCGAGACCAACTTGGGGCAGGCAGAGCCAAGCATTACTTTTCAGGTCAACAGCACTGGCAATCAAAACTTGACGGTCGGCGGTCTCACGGTTCCCAATGGCTATGAAATCGTGGAGGGGCTGACGTCACCGCTTACTCCCGGCGAGTCCGATCAATTCACCGTCCGATTGAAAACGGGGACGGTCGGAACCTTCACGGGCGACATCACGTTCACGACGAGCGACGACAATGAAGCCCAATTCACCATTCCGATCCGGGGTCAGGTGCATGGTCCTGTCACGACGGTCTTTGCGGTGGCCCCTTCCAGCACGATTCCATTTGGCCCCGCTGCGAGCAACGTGCTCCATACTCGGACCTTCACTGTTCGGAACGACGGCGATCAGAACCTTGTGCTCAGCGATCTGGCCGTCACGGGAAACTTCACTCTGGCCGCCAACTTCACTGCGACGACGTTGATCCCTAACGCGTTCGCGACGTTTGACGTGCGCATGACGACCAGCGGCAGTCTCGGAAGTCGTACCGGCTCGGTCAGCTTCAAGACCAACGACGTGTTGCGGCCCACCTTCTCGTTCACGGTTCAGGGGAGCGTGGCGGATCTTCCACGGGCGGAATATCCCGGCGTTGTTCGTCCCAATGGCAGTCAATTCAACCAATGGTTGCTGGACATCGACCGCGATCCGGCTCCCGAGTTGAGTCTGGAGTATGGATTCTCAACAGACATTCCGATCGTGGGTGATTGGATCAGCGACAGCCAGAACATCACCTACGCGGGGGTCGTAAGAGAATCCAACGGCAAACTGCTCTGGCTCTTGGACACTGACACGGATACCGGTGACGAATTGCGGTTTCTGTTTGGTGTGCCGGGTGATGTCCCTGTCGTCGGAGACTTTAACAACGACGGCCGTGACGACTTCGGGGTCGTCCGCCCCGGATCAGTCGTTGATGCGGCAACCGGTCGGAAACGGCTGGAGTGGAAAATCTCCACCGCCACGATCCCAACTCCGAATGCCGATGGTTCAGCGAAAGAACTGACACAGAATGTCGTCGTCACCTACGGCTTGGAAGGCGATACCGCCATTGTCGGTGACTGGAATGGAGATGGGCGAGACGAAGTCGGTCGTATTCTCAAGAACACCGTCGTCGGTTCACCCAGAACGTGGGCACTCGCACCGTTCGCTAACATCACCACGGTTTCAGCAGGACTGAGCCGGTTCAACTACGGGACTGATGCAACCTTCAATTTTGGCTTAGTCCCGAATCCCGCGGTATCTAGCCAAACGCACCTTGTTGGCGACTGGGATGGCGACGGTGACGATGATGCTGGCATCATCGAACATCAACTCTTGCCAGGCGGTGGGGTGAGCAGCTCCGAACGTCGCCGCTGGTATCTCGATATCAATCGCGACCCACACGTTGATTACGACTTCCGCTACGGCCTGCCTTCTGACATTCCCGTCGCAGGGATTTGGAAGATCCCCGAAGCAACGGTTCTGGGGCCGAGCGGTACGGATCTGGCACCACTGGAATTGAACCTTGGCGCTTTGCAGCGCGGCACATCCAACGCCACTCGATCGCAGACCATCACACTAAGGAACGATGGCACCTCCGATTTGATCGGATCGCTGCCGGCCAGCGTCGGGCAGTTTACGGTGTCGCCTAGTGGTCCTTTCACAATCCCCAGCCAAGGGACTTTAGCGATCACCGTTACGCTGAAGGACTCGATCGCCGGTGCTCAGTCCGGGACGTTGAGTATCACGACCAACGACCCCAGTGAGCGTACTGTCGCGATTAAACTGGTCGGCTCAATCACGGGAGCCATCGCCATCTTTCCCGAGGTCGCCGTGAATCAAGGCACGATCGACTTCGGCACGGTCAACCAAGGCGTCGCTGCTGCGCGCACCGTCACTATTCGCAACGACGGCAATGAGCCTCTGATCATCGGTGCCAACGCCGTTTCGCTGATCGGCGGCGACTTTCCGATCAAACGCATCGAGCAACCGCCGGCTGGCTCCATTCCGGCCAACGGGGGATTTGCGACATTCACGCTTCACATGGACGCGAGCCAATTCACCGTCGATACCGCAAACGAACTGGTCCCGCGCACAGGCACCATTCAAGTCATTACCAGCGATCAACGTCTTCCAGTGCGGACTTTCGCAGTGACCGGCGGCGTCGATGTCGTGAACTCGCAGGATATTGGTGTGTTTCGTTCGACACGTTGGTTGCTCGACACCGATCGCGATCCCACCAACGAACTCAATATTCGATACGGCTTAGCCGCTGATCGTCCCGTCGTTGGCAACTGGACCGGGGGAAATCGCGACCAACTCGGCGTTGTCCGAGCAGGTTCCAATGGTCTGCTCGAATGGCTGCTGGACACCGACTTTGATCCCGATCCGGAGATCATTCAACACTTCGGTTTCCCAACCGACACACCCGTGGTCGGCGATTGGGACGGCAATGGCACGGACGATTTGGGAGTCGTGCGTGAAGAAACCGTGACCATCAACGGTGTCGCGCGGAAGCAATACACTTGGTTTCTCAACTTAGACAACGATGTATTCGCTGAGGCCACCTATGTCTTTGGTGTCGAAAGTGCCGACGCGATCCTCGTGAAGCCGGTCGTTGGGAAGTGGGTTCAAGGTGATCGGCGCGATCATCTGGCTTTCATCACTCAGGAACGAAACCCACAAGGCTTACCGCTGCTGACGTGGAACTTTGAAACCAACCGGCCTCAAGACAACGGAAACGCCAACGCCGTGACGTTGGTCAGCAACACTCAAGCTCAGTATGGATTGGCGGGTGACCAAGTCGTTGTTGGTGATTGGGACGGCGACAACGACTCTGATGTCGGTACGATCGGGTCTGTCACGTTCAATGGATTGATGAGGTGGTATCTGGGACGCAATGAAAGCGATCCGAGCATCAACTCCGGTCGCCCCAGCATCAACCCGCATGTGGATTATCAACTCGACTATGGATTCCCTGGCGACGCGCCGGTTGTCGGCCAATGGCTGCCGCCTCGAATCAGGCCCAAGGTGGAGGGCACAGTCTGGGTGGACGACGGTGATAAAATCCAAGAACCCGGCGAGCCAATTCGACCGGGAGTCACCGTCTTCGTGGACAGCAATCGCGACGGAGAGTTGAACAACGACGAGCGGTTCACGGAAACCGACGCTCTGGGGAAATACCGATTTGATGATCTGCTTCCCGGTTCGAGTCCGATCGCGATCGTGACTGGTCCTGCTCTGGGGCTGAAAACCGTTTTTCCGATCGACACGCGAGTCACCACCACGTCGTTGTTCAAGACGCTTGATCCCATTGCGGACCTCGCTGCTCAGCAACGACTCACGTTGTCATCCACAGGAGATTCCGGAGACAACGAATTCTCGACGCCGTTGAACACATCAGGGACTGGCGGGGTACGACCAGAAGATCTGGTCGATTTACCTCAATTTCGCAGCGACTTCGAGGGGATTGATGGCCGTGGTTACTCGGTCGTCGTGATCGATTCGGGAATCGACCTCGATCATCCCGCTTTCGGACCTGATGCCGATAACGACGGCGTCGGCGACCGCATCATCGTGCATAAGACCTTCGTGAGTGGTGACACTTCGACTCCGATGACCGAGGGTCAGGACACTCAAGGACATGGCACGCACGTCAGCGGGATCATCGCCGGTGAGTCAAACTTTCTGGGGGTCGCGCCCGGTGTGGACATCATTCATTTGAAAGTACTCGGCTCAGGACCGACCGATACACGAACGCTCGAAGAGGCGTTGCTTTGGACCGTGGCGAATGCCGCTGTGTTCAATATCGTGGCAGTGAATCTCTCACTCGCTGCCGGTAACTTCTCGAATCCTGTCGCGGATCGTGCTTTGGCGGATGAATTCGCCGCACTCGAGGCGTTGCGCATCATCACCGTCGCGGCGGCCGGCAACGCTCATGGTCCATCGACGCCATTGGGAGTGGCCTATCCCGCCGCTGATCCGTCGGTCCTGGCCGTTGGCGCGACTTATGGAGCGGCAAGTTCGAGCAGGACTTGGCCTACTGGGGCCACGGATATCGGCCCCATCAGCATCGACGAGATTGCCGGATTCTCTCAGCGTTCAGCGAGCCTCACTGATGTGTTCGCGCCTGGCGTGGCGATTCGTGGGCCCGCGTTGGACGGTTCGGTTCAACTCCTCAGCGGCACCAGCCAAGCCGCGCCGTTCGTCACCGGAGCCGCAGTGCTCATTCAGCAGTTGGCCGAGGAACGGTTGGGGCAACGGCTGACTCCTGCCCAATTTCGAGAATTGCTGCGGACCACGGGGCAAGTGATTCACGACGGCGACAACGAGCAAGGGCTGATGACGCGAATCGATGTCGGTATCGACCTGCATCGCCTGAGCGTGGCCGCCCTCGCCAACGCCGTCTTGGACAAGGCCCGCCTCCAAAGTCATGTGATGAATTTGGCGGTGAGCGATGTGCAGGTCGGCAACTTCGGAGTGCAGCTTGTCGGAGCGTCTATTCCTGTGGACGGGACCATCTCAGGCAACGTCTTTGGTTGGGCCAGTTTGTCACCGGAGGCCAAAGCCGACACTCACATTGAAATCCAACAGAAGTTTCTGGAAACACCTCCGTCACCGATTTCGGTCGCGATCGGGAACGATGGGACGTTCTCTCGATCAAATCTTCCTCAAGGATCGTACGAAGTCCGATTGAAGCACGGTTCGGATGTCATTCAAGAATCGCCCAACGGTCATAATTTCAAAGGGATCGAGACCGCGACCTCGGTCGTCTCCGCGACCGGTGTCACAACGATCCACTTGGACGGCGACGCTCGGTTGGACCTCGCGGTTGTCGGCACTCGCGCGGGAAGCACGAGCCAAGCGCTTTCCACGATCGAGCTTTTTCGGAACGTAACACCACCGCCGGTCAATTCTGAAGGGCAGCCACCGGCATTCGTGGCGGATGGGACGTTGACCCTTCCCTCAAATCTCCGGGTGCCACGATCGGTGGTCGGTTGGCAGCAAGGCTCGACCAACTGGTTGGCGGTGGCGGCCGAAAACGACAACACCAACCAACTCCGAGGCGCGGTTGTTCTCTACTCGCGAGACAGCGGAAGCACTGCCTTCGGATTGTCACAGTCCTTTGTTTTCAACGACACCTTCAAGCCTCGGCAGATGCAGCTCGTCGATATTGACCGCGACGCAAATCAAGATGTCATTGTCACGAACAGTAGCCTGCCAACATTGGGACAGTCCGCACAATTAGGGCTGCTGCGCAATTCGGGAGCGAGTTTTTCCAAACTCACGTTCAACACGCTCGGCCTGGCGGTTCATGATTTGGCATCCACCGATCTGAATGGCGACGGTTTCGTTGATCTGATTGTGGCGAACCATGACGGGCTGGTGATTCACTACGGCGTGGCGGCGAGCGCGAATCAACTCCCATTCTTGGACCCTATTCCCCTCACCGATTTGGGGCCAGCCGTCCAGAAAGTCTCGGTGGGAGACTTCAACAAGGATGGTCGCCCCGATCTCGTGATTGGACGCGGAGCGCACAGCGACGGGCCGGTGTCCAATTGGGGCGTGCTGCTCAATCAAGGCGTGAGTACGGTGCCCGGGCGAGTCGCGTTCAGTGACTTGTTTCAAGGCGGGTCGATCGGCGGAGGTTCGTTGGGAAGCGCAATTCCCGCCATTGCGACGCTCGTCGCCAGCGACCTCGATGGCGATGGATATGCCGATGTCGCTGCGACATTAAGCGGCAAGCCGGAGATGTATGTGCTCTTCAACGAGGGGGTCGCGAGTGGCGTGAGCTTCCTGGCGGCGATCCCCTTCGAGCCGAGCGCGTCGATCCAGGGACCGCCGCCGGCCGCCACGATCGTTGCCAACCTGAATGGTGATTTGCAGCTCGACATCGTCGTGGCTAACGGTCATCAAGAACTGGTTAACGCCAACAGCACGCTGACTCAGGGCTACTTCGATGTCTATCAGAACGGACTCGCCGCCGGCACGCACTTGGTTGCGCTCAGCCCAAACGCCACGACAGGTATCGCCGATTTCACCATCGAGGCATTCGCCAACGCCGCTCCGCAAGTTGCCGCGTCAGCGACGATTTCTGTTCTCGAACTCACGCCACCAACCACGTTCATCGGCACGGTCGAGGCTTCGGACGAAAACCCTGGCCAGCAAGGTCTGACCTTCAGCATCGTCAATGCCACCGAAGGCTTTCCCATCCAGATCAATTCCGGCAATGGTCAATTGACGCTGCGAAGTTCGCTCGATTTCGAGTCGCACCCGGAACTGACCTTTGAAGTCCAAGTGAAGGATTCGTTCGGTGCCGCTCGTATTCAGACGGTGACGATCCAAGTGATCGACGAGCCGGAGGTCTTTGAAATCCTCGCCAACCAGTGGCCAGAGAGCGGCGGCTTGACGGTCAGCGTCGAGTCTGGCCGACTGCTTGTTAGCGACACAGCCAATTCCCAAGTTGTCGTGGCAACTTGGCCGATGAATCAGGTCGAGCAATTGATCGTTGCCGGCCGGGTCTCCAGCGCGAATCATCTGACATTGCAACTGAGCGCGGGCCAACTTCCGTTGCCGATCGCCGGGCTCTTCTTCACCGGAGGAGGCCACGCTGACGATTCGCTAATCGTCGGTGGAAGCCTCCCAATAACGGCCGTGGAGACGGCCATCGCCAGCGACTTGGCCGGTCGCACCGTGATGACTTGGAACCAACGCTCCGTAGTACTGACCGGGGTTGAACATTGGGTCGATAATGTGACCACGGCCAATCGTCGATTCACGGTGAACTCCGATTTCGCGTCGGATGTTTCGGTGTCGCCGCCCGCATCGGGTGAGCTGGTCTCACGGTTCCGGATGCAACTCGCTGGTGGCGATGTTTCGGCGACCATTCCTGAACTTTCGGCTTCGTTGCCGACAAGTTCGAACGACGATCCTATTTCGTTAACGGTCACTTTGAGTGCTGCGAACGATCTCGCAGATTTCAGCAACTTGCCTGCGATGTTCCTGACGGTCCTTGGCGGTGCGGGGAACGACTTGCTGATCGGCAGTCTCGCGAACGATCGTTTGGAAGGAGGGTCTGGTAACGACACACTGACTGGCGGACGCGGGAACGACACACTTATGGGAAGCACCGGCGCTGACTCGTATCTCTTCGCGGAAGCGACGACGCTCGAAACAGACACGCTGACCGAACTAACGAATGAAGGAACGGCGGATCAACTCGATTTCAGCAGTCTTTCAGCAGCAGTCAGCGTGATCGTGGATCTTAGTAGCACGGCGACCACACAGTTGGTTCACCTCAATCGCAATCTGATCTTCTCGGCAGCCAACATCGAAAACGTCATCGGTGGTTTGGGGCACGACACGCTGATCGGAAATTTGGTCGCCAACCGATTAGAAGGCCGATCTGGAAACGACACTTTGACTGGAGCGTCCGGCAACGACACGCTCGTCGGTGGAACTGGTAACGACAGTTTATTTGGCAAGTTTGGTGACGATGTGTACGTCTTCCAAAATGAGACGAGCACTAATGAGCGCGATGTTGTGACCGAATTGAGTACCGAAGGCACCGGCGACCGTTTGGATTTCAGCTTGCTGAGTTCCGGCGTGACGGTCGATCTCAGTCTGGGCACTCTTCAAGTGGTCTTTGCCGATTTTAGTTTGACGATTTCCGCCAACACGATTGAGAACGTGACCGGCGGTTCCGGCAATGACATCCTCAAAGGCACCGCCGCTGTGAACCGTCTGGAGGGTGGTCCAGGAAACGATCAACTTGTCGGACGAGGAGGAAACGATCTCTACGTCTTTGGTCTTGCGACAAGCCTTGAAACGGATTCCTTAATTGAACTCGCGACCGATGGGACGGGCGATCAATTGGATTTTAGCGCTCTGCCGGCCGACGTTCCCATCACGATCAGTCTGGTGGGAAATGCTCAGACGACGTTGGCGGCTGTGCATACCAATCGCAGCCTGATCATGATTCCCGAAAGCATTGAATCTGTGATTGGTGGGGCTGGAAATGATTCTCTGACGGGAAACAAATTCAACAATTCGCTCGATGGTCGCGGAGGCAACGACACTCTGAGCGGCGGATTGGGAAATGACTCTCTCGACGGTGGCCAGGGCGCAAATACGTTGACCGAATTCGCGGCCACTCCGAACGCCATCAATTTCGTGTTGACGAGTACCAGCCTCACTGGCGTTGGTGCGGACAAGCTCCTGAATCTGCAAACGGCGAATCTGACGGGCAGTACCGCTAAAGACACATTCACGGTCAGTGGTTGGACCGGCAGCGGCCGACTCACGGGTGGCGGAGGCACTGGCGACTCCGTTATCGCCACAAAGAACAGCGGCTTTCTACTGAGCAATTCGGTCCTGCAGTCGTCTGATCGTTCTCTGAACCTCGCCCTCACCGGCGTCTCGGACGCGAGCCTAACTGGTGGCAGCGGAGACGATTTGTTCGACCTCACCGGCTGGACAGGAACGGCCAAGCTCATTGGCGGACTCGGGGCCAATAAACTGTCCATTACGCGCGATACCAACTTCACTCTGGCAGCCACGTCGCTGGTCTCTCCGAGCTTTGGAAACCTAACGCTGTCACAAATCACGGTCGCGGACCTCACCGGTGGTAGCGGGAACAACACGTTCAACGTCAGCGGGTGGAAAGGCAAAGGAACGCTGACAGGCGGAGGCGGAATCGACACGCTCGTCGCGTCACGAAACGTGACCACTTTCGCACTTTCCGATACGCGACTGATCACAAATGTGGCCGACAACTTGGATCTTGCATTGTCGGACCTGCGTGTCGCGAATCTGACAGGCAGTTCCGGGAATGACATATTCACAGTCGGCAATTGGACCGGCAGTGGCTCCATTCACGGGGGCACAGGCGGCGTCACAGACAGGATCGTGGTCGAACGCGACGTGGACGTGACTACGTTGACCAACGTGTCGTTGATTTCTTCCGGGTTCGGCATGCTGAATCTGACGGGTATCGAAACCGCCCAACTGCTGGGCGGCGACTCCGATAACAAGTTGCTTGCTGATCAATTCACGCTTGGCTCGGTCACTTTGAGAGGCGGTGCTGGTGATGACGTGTTGATCGGCGGCTCAAAAAAGGATTCACTCGACGGTGGCACCGGCCGAGATGTGCTGATTGGTGGCTTGGATTCCGACACGCTCATCGGTGGCCTCGACGAAGATATCCTGATCGGCGGCATCAGTTCTCACAGCGGCAACCTTTCCGCGTTGATCGCAATCATTGCAGAGTGGAAACGACCGGATCTGGACTATGCTTCGCGCGTGTCGAACCTTCGCGACTCGGGCGTTTCGAGCGGCACGATCAAACTCGACAGCGCTTCCGTGAAAAACGACGCAAATGCGGCCGATAGGCTCAATGGTAGTGCGGCGTCTCCAAATAACGTCGATCTGGACTGGTTTTTCCAATCGGTCGGTGATGCCCTTGATGCCATCAATGGAGAAATTAAGACCACTCTCTGAGAGCCCCCGTTCGGGTCCGCAGGTCAATGCCGTGTGGTAAAAAACTCAGCCGATCGCGTGGGGATATAGAGCGAGAACTGCGCCGGATCGGCGGAGTTGATGGTGATTGGTCGAAGTGAAGACAAACGGCGAACGGTATACCGACATTAAATCCGTCGTGTACTTCGACTACTTGAACTCTGAGGCGGATCGCGACAGGACGATGCGGTCGAACAAAGCTCCGCCGCCGACCGAGCCGAGAGACAGGCTGCGGATTGAGAACGGCTTGCCGTGCAGTTTCCAGAGATCGATTCGCACTGTCTGCCACGCGGTTGGTGGTGTGTCGGACTGTTTGGATTCGATAACACTTTCAAAGCGAGTGGCTTCACCGGCGATGAGTGCCACGCCGCCACCGTGGTGCGGGCCGAGTCGCAAGGTCAGGCCGCGCGTCTCCTGGGACGCGGCTTTCCACGAGAATTCCAGCCAACGATATTGGCCGGGCTTCTCGGGATGCTCGACAATCTCGAAGTCCCAGTTCGGCAGCACATGGCCGAAGGGTGGTCGCCAGTTCGGTGTCGTGCTGCCGGCACGGGTCAACGCCAAACTCTTGCCGCCGGAGTGCGCGTCGTCGTAACGGAAGGCGAACGGGTAGTCGCCGTAGGCCAGCAGGTGCTTCAAGTCATCCTCACGCTCGTCGAACAGCACCGCGATCGGTCGGTTCGCGACCGCATCGGGGTGCGATGGTCCCAGCACTTCACCGTGGAAGACCAACTCGCCCCAGCGCAAGTTGCCGACCGGCCATGAAGCACCGCCCGTCGAAACGAACCGGAACTTCGCGGCCTCTAGCGGCGCATCGAACCAGTGTGTGTGGGCCACCGTCGATGACTCACGATTGGCGCGAGCGAGATTGGCCAGCAAATACGGACCGTCTCGCCAGTTGGCTGCCGACGAATCCCACCATTGCAGTCGCATGTCACGAGTCCACGATTCCGGGTGCGCGGCGTCTTCGACAATCGTCACGCCGCGGAGGCGAACCTGCGACCGAAACGTGTCCACCTCAACGACCAGCTTGGATCGCCAACCCGAATCGAGGTAGCTGATGTCGGTCCATTCCAGCCACGGAGTCTTCGGCGCTGCCGGATCGCCATCGCGCAAGAGTTCGATTTTGTGTTGCCACTGTCGCGGATCGCCGTGCGTCGTTGGTTCGCAACGCGCTTCGATCAGGGCTTGCGTTTCGGTGAGCAGATTGGGCGTCAACGGTGCTGTCTCCCGCGCGGCGTTGCCCCAGTCCTCGACGCGCGATGTTGGCGTCGCGTCGGCCGCGAGCAAATCTTGCGAACCGATGACCGCATCCGATTGCAAGGTCGTGGACCAGAGAGGCTCGAAGTCCGGCTTGAGTCGCGTCAGTTGTCCGAGCCATGTCGCGACCAGCAGTCCACCATCGTCGAGCCAATCGACAACCGGCAGCGCACCGAGATCGCGTTCCAACACGCGACGGCCATCGGTGTCGAACACGAGTAGCGTGCCCAGTTCGCTTCCGACGGCAACTCGCTGCCCGTTCGGACTGAAGCGGGGTGAGCGCAGCACATCGTCCGCCTCAACGCTCCAGAGTAAGCCTCCCGTTGTGTCGAACAGCCGCAGTTCATGTTGCCAAGTGACGGCGACGTATCGCCCGTCCGCTGACAGCGTCATGCCATCGGCGGGGGTTGCGAGTGACGCTGTCGGCTGTCCGTCGCGAAGAATGAAAACTCGCCCGCCGTTCGCCGTTGATCGGAGTGCCACAACGCGGCCGTCGGCGCTCGCTGTCGCCGCGGTCAAGACACCCGTCTCGCCGAGTTTGTGCGACCACTGTGCCTTGCCGGTCTGCGCGTCTCGTGCCGTCGCCGTGAAACCGTCGAACTCCAACAACGTGCGACGATCGACCGCCAGAAGCCGACGTCGCTGACGACTGTTGCGCCACCAATCGTCCGACCACAGTCGCTTCCCATCTGCCGACCAGACCGCCAGACCGAGATCACCGGCCGACGCGACCCACGTTCCATCGGGAGACACCGCGAAGCTGTTGATCGGCTCTTGCCACTGTCGCGCGACGGCCCAGTTCGTACCGCGTTTGGGCAACCCGTAGAGCGCGAAACGGCGTGATGCTCGTCCGGCATCGTCCAGCAAATGCAGATGAAAACCTTCCGCCGAATTCAGGTCGTAGCCTTGGACGGCGAAACCGGTCAGTGTGCGAGTCGGTGCGTAGGCGAAGTGATGTCCAATCTTCTCCTGCCGACGCACGGACCCATCTTTGAGATCAACGACGAACGCATTGCGATCCCAGCCAGCAGCGGTGACGAGTGCAGTTCCGTTGTCGCGGCTCACGGCCACATCCCGCAGCCGCGCGGCGAATGGTTCGGATGTGACTCGACGTTCGGCGTCGAGAATCGGCGTTCGACTGCCACGCGGCACCGCGACGAAGATCCGAGCCGGTGCATGTCGCAGATCAACGGGCAGTTCACCATCGGCATCGATTCGCTGCCCTGAAAAGAGTTCGTACACATCGCGCCCTTTTGCCGCTGGCCAGTTCAATGGAGTGACGACCGGCATTCGGCTGCCTGCCGCCAGACTCACACGCCAGAGATGAGCCGGTTCCAACGGCACGGCCGCATCATTCACCGCCCAAAGCACGCTCACATCGCCGAGTCGCCGTTCCGTCAGCAGCACTTCGCGATGTTCGCACTCGGCCACCGAGGGTACGGTCTTGCCGAACGCCGCATCGAGCGCGGCGGCGTGACCAAGGATGTGCTCGCGATAACGCCAGAATGCGCTGTCGTCGTTCAGCGCATGATGCTCGTGTTCGACGCGCGTGAACTCGATGTCGATGGGACGCGGCGAGAAATCTCTCACGAGTTCTGCTCGACTCGTCTTGTCCGTGAAGATCGGCACGCCAGCCGCCGCGGCGCGTTCGAGGGCGCTGCGAAGTGGCGGATCAAGTTCCACCGTCTGACTGACCAACAGCACGGCCTTGAACTTGGTGAACGATTCTGGCTGGCAGTCTTCGGCAAACACGAAGCTCGCCGGCCGATGTGCGCGGAAGCAGGCGTTGTACGCTTCAAACAGCCGCGTGAAGTAGAACCCGCCGACTCCCTGCCAGCCAAGTTCCATGCGCATCATGCGCGTGGAGACGGGAATCACGATCGGGTCGCTCGCTTCAAACGATGCGAGCCACGAGCCGTGCTTCGCAAGCCATTCATTCATGCGCCGATGCACCGACGTCGCGCCCGGCCCGGTGCTGCGAGGATCGGAGTCCGGCGAACTGAAACCCTTCGTGGAACCCGACTGACCGATACCGTTGGCTCCGCGCATCACCATCTGCAACGCCGCAGACAGAATCTGACCGCCGGTGCCGTCGTCGTTCCAGAGTTCGGGATGCCCCCACGCGGGCCGGCCCGGCCGCTTGTAGAAATCGACGTTGTGCGCGGAGATCATGGGCCATTGAATCTGTTCGGCCTGAAAGTGCAGATCGACCTCGTTCGCGTTCGCAAACGTCAGTGGCGGGATGATCCCCGGCTGGCGGTACGGAGCGGTCATCGCGCTGACGAGCGTTTTGGATGGCTCGGTGCTGGATGTCATCGCCGTACGCAGTCGCCGCTCAGCATCGATCGCGTGATTGATCCAGCGGTCGGAAACTTTCTCCAACACCGAATCCCATCGGCCCGATTCTTGCGCGGCTTTGTAAGCCGCTTCATAAGCGATCTTTTCGCCGGGCGATGTCGCGAGCGCGGCACCACGAGCTTCGATCCACCAGTTGGCCGCCCAACTCCAACCGCGAAACGCGGGATAGTCCGCGAGCCGGCGCGTCACGTTCTGAACCTCGCGGGCCAATTCGTCCGGCGATCGCTTGTCAAAGCCGGTGCCGATCGGCAGCCCAGCGTCCATGTAGAGCAGAATGGCCTGCTGCTCGATGCCCGCCGCTCCGTAGGCCGCGACGGTTTGCAGGATACGGTTCTCGAACTCGGCCTTTGCCGGTGCGACTGCGATCGGATCGTTCGTCAGTCGCGCGATCAGGTCCGGATCGCGCAGTGTGTTCGGCAACTCACCCAACGCGCCGCTGCCACCATGCCCCAACCGATCGACGAGCAGGTTCTCACCCACTCGCTGCGTCAACGCGACGTGCCGAGCGATCTGTTCCGGTGCATCGAAGAACGTCGTCGTGGGATACGCCAGCGTATAGTCGCCGTGTCGAATGCGATGAAACGGACCCGTAGCGGTGTCGCTCCGCGACACCGATCCGAGTTGCGGAGCAACTCGGCTACGATCAGACGCACCTTCGCCGAGCGACAAATACTGATCCGCGATCGTCCAATTGGCGAGTGTCGTCGTCAGACGATACTCGCCTGCCGCCAGTCGCGCGGTCAGTTCGGGATCAAGCCGCGATGAAGCCGTCTTGCCCGGCTCGTTCGCCAATTCGATCCGCCGTTGCGCGTGTTCGCGACCGGTGTCGTCCAGCAACCGCACCTCGACTGCGGACGGCAGTGCCTGATCCTTCGCACGACACAGCACCGAGAACGGGATCGCTTCGCCGCAGCGGAACGAACGCCGATTGAGCGGCGTGAAAATCGACAGCGAACCGATCGTGTTCTCCGGTCGAATCTCGATGACCGACTGAACTTGATACTCCGAGTTGCTGCCGTCGAGTCCCGATCCGACTCGAAGCTGAAACAGCCCCGACCGATCCGCTGGCACAACGACATTTCCGTCATGGACGGGCAACGGCGCGAACTTCACGGTGCCGAGCGGTCGCAACCAGGCCATCAATCGTGGCTGTGTGGCGCGACCGGCCGCGTCGAAGCGAATCGCAAACGGCATCGTTTTGCCGGCGATCCACACCGGCGACGGGTACTCGACGGTGAATCGCTCATGTTCGATGTTCACGACGCGGCGGAACGCACCGCTGCTTCGGTCATAGACCTGAAAGATTTCGGTGTCCGATTTCTGACGCACGATGAAGTCGTCACCCAACACACGCAGATGACTGATCCGCCCCTGCGGACTGGCCGCGCGATCGCCCATGTCGAGCGTCACTTCGCCAGCCGGCTGCCCTTTCGCGTCGAAGATCCGAACCTTGGCATCCACGCCGTCATTCAAGTACAGCCGACCGGTCGCATCGACGTCAAAGCCTCCCGAATATCCGCCCCACGGATCACCACTCACTCGCGACGGTAGCGACCAGCGACGCACGCCGTCGAAGCCTCGGCAGAGCAATTCGTTTCCGACAATGAAATAGAACTGCTCGTCCTTTTCGGAGACACGAAAGCCGTAGCTCCATAACCGCGCGGAAGTCTTCTCGCCCTCGGCTTGAATCGGATAGCTGCGCACGATCTGCCCGGACGAATTGATGCGCACGATGCGGCCGACGTGCTGATCAAGAGCAAAGAAGTCGCCGCTCGTCCCAGCTTCAATCGCTCCTGGCCCATCCCACCCGACCGTATCGTTGCCGGTGAAACCACCGACCTTGCCCAATTCACGGCCACTGCGGTCGTACACGCTGACTGACTTCGCGAAATGCGCGTTCGAGGTCGCCACGATTCCATCGATACCCGCTGCGACACCCGTGGTGGCATAGGTGGTCGGCATTCCGAACTTCCGCGATCCGTCGTGAGCGAGTCGCAGCGCATAGTCCGTGCCATCTTTCCCACCATAGACATAAACCGATCCATCTCGCCCAACGGCCAGCCCGCTCCCGGTTCCCTGAATCGCCGGATGCTCGCGCGAAATGACCTGCCGCAACTCGTCGGCACAAGCGAGCATCGACACAGAGACCACGATCATCACAAACGCGGAAAATCTCAGGAACATCTGAAACCTCGTCAAACAGGAATCTTGGTAAGCGGAGCCAAGCCGAGGGCCTTTCCTTTGACGACCAATCGCCGTCTCTGGCGTCATCGCTTCCGTTTGAGAATGTTGGGCAACTCGCACGGCAGGCGTCGTTCGGCCAATAGCGTATTCTTTTGCCGCTTGCGATTGAACCAATTCTCTGTTCTGTCGGAATGGGCCTGATGGCCTTGAGCGCGGACCTTGCCGAAGAGACGTTCATCTCTGCTTTGAGTCTCTCGTTTCGTGAGTCACCTGTTTGGTGAAGTGGAAATCTTTGAACGCTTCCAGTTGCAGGCCGATGTCACGTTGGATGAGTTCCGGGTTGGTTGCGAAGAAGGCATCGAAATCCGCTTTGAACGTCGCATCCATCATCCGATCGGGCGACAACCCGGACTTGTCCTGCGGGAGATCGGAACAAGGCCAGCGATCGTCTTCGGTCTCGGCGATTCATCGTGGCTCCGGCAATCATTG